>CAWVTW010000288.1:0-1505 GCA_963933175.1 uncultured bacterium | reverse complement strand
ACGGTTATAAGGGCTCCCAGAAGTCCACAACTTACAAAAAAGGGCGAATGACGAGTTCTGACAATGGTGAATTCAAGGCTGAATTTGACGGCTATCATGGTTGGTTTTGGCGGAATAGGAATACTGAAGCTGTAACCGTGATCTTAGAAACTGATGGTCAATATATTCAAATTAAACGAATGAAATAATAGATACCAGATATTTAGAAACGAAAGGTATAATACTATATGGCAGGCTCTCATATGTATAAATAAGCCCCATATTCGTGGAGTTTTTTGTTTGTGGGATAAATAGTAGATTTGGATATGATTAGGTATATATTAATTCTATTTATTGGGTTGGCCTGGGGGCAACCTGAGAATCATCAATTCTCACATGATGGACTTGACAGAGATTATTATATTTATATTCCTGATTCAATCACAATTGATGCACCGTTATTATTTATTTTACACGGCTATGGTTCTGATGCCAATGCTATTATGAACTCATCCCAATTCAATCCCATTGCAGATGAACATGGCTTTATTGTGTGTTATCCACAAGGCACAGAAGATAATTGGAGTAACAGGCAATGGTTTTCAGGCTGGTATTCGAATGATCCAGTAGATGATGTTGGATTTTTGATGTCCTTGGCACAGCACATCCAAACAGAATTTAGCCTCGGCACAGATAAAACCTTTTGTACTGGAATGTCAAATGGTGCGGATATGAGCTATCGTCTTGCCTGTGAAGCTTCTAGCGTTTTTAAAGCAGTTGCACCCGTAGCTGGATGTATGTTCGAATGGGCAATCAACGCTTGTTCTCCGGACAACCCTATTCCTGTATTTGAAATACATGGGACAAATGACAATATGACATTGTGGGGAGGCGATGCATTTTATTATTATGGAGCATATGTAGGTGTTGAAACCACCTTTGAATTCTGGAGCCAAATGAATGTTACTACAGAATCAATTATTGATACTTTGCCTAACCTGAATACTCAAGATGGTAGTTATGTAATAAGTCATAAAAATATAAATGGAATTAATAATAATGAAGTCTGGCTTTATGAAGTAGTAAATGGTGGCCATCATTGGCCGGGTGCCTACGGTAATATGGATGTTAGTGCAAGTGATGAGATTTGGGGATTTTTTAATAATATTATTTCCCAAAATCTTGATATAAGCGGAAATAATATGGATCAGTTTTTAAATTCATTTAATATATATTCAAACTATCCTAACCCATTCAACCCCATCACTACACTTCGCTACGTTTTGCCCGAAGATGTACTAGTCAACATTACTATCTATGATATGATGGGCAGGCAGGTTAAAACCCTCGTAAATAGCCCACAAACTGCAGGATATAAGTCTACCCAATGGAACGCTACCAACAATAGGAATGAGCCAGTATCGGCAGGATTATACCTTTATACGATAGAAGCAGGAGAGTTTAAGGAGACCAAGAAAATGATATTGCTGAAATAATAATCAACCCCCCACATTTGTGTTTTTTTT
>CAWVTW010000287.1:0-1507 GCA_963933175.1 uncultured bacterium | reverse complement strand
TATTTAGATTTTATTGATCTTCGCGCAAAAACGTTGGCTGGCGCAGGTGCGATTCCAGAGTTTTTCCCAAGCCATTTAAATCATATTTATACAAACAGTTTTAAAAATATTCCCATCATTAAATCGGATCAATTAATGCCTGTCGTCATTTTTTCACATGGTATTACAGGCACCCGACACCTCCATCAAGCCATGTACGAATTTTTGGTTAGCCGAGGGTTTATTGTCATTGCACCTGATCATAGTTTTGATGCCAATCTCACCATTTTCCCCGATGGGCACCTAGCAGATTATCGCTCAAATATTACTGGACACACTGACAGTGTGAATGTCCGCAAAATGCAAATGAACACGCGAGTAGCAGATATTAGTTTCATTTTAAATCAGTTAGACAAAATACAATCTGGTGAAATTGAATCACAAATAAACGCTAAAATTGATTTGGAGAGGGTTGCTGTTGGAGGGCATTCATATGGTGGTTCAACAGCAACGGTCGCATCACAACGGGATGACCGAATCAAGGCATGTTTTGTTTTAGATAGTTGGATCAGCCCCATTCCCCAAGAGACCATTGATGATGGCGTCCATGTTCCATTCCTCTTCATGGGGCGCCCCACTTGGAGTGGATCAGACTACCCTGGGAATTACCCAAGGCTAGATAGTCTCATGGCACATTCTTCCAATCCAAAATACAGGTTAATCATCAGGGAGACCAAACATCTGGATTACTCAGATATCCCATTGTTTTCTCCTATTATTGGATATGTTCTGGATGTGGGTTCAAACCCAGCAGACTTAACCGTGTCTTTAATAAATGGATTGGTGCATGGTTTTCTTGTAAAACACTTGTTAGCAGAATCAGATCATAGTTTCGACGATTCCATTAACAATGAGTTGGTATATCAAATTAAGTGATAAAACAAACCGCTAGAATTACATTCGGAGTTGTTTTGGTTATTGTTGGATTAATCGGCGGATTAATTCCAATTTTCCAAGGGTGGATATTTGGTATTCCTGGACTTATTATTTTGGCCGATTATTTTCCTCCCATTAACAGATTATTAGTATGGGCTAAAAAGAAAGCTGGAATTTCAGATAAAAAAGAAACAAAGTAAATTTTATAAGAAATACATTTTTATCATATTATAAGAACCCGTAAAGTCACCTACGGGATTTACTTCAATTAAGTGACTTTTCAATCCAATATGCAAAATTATTCTTTGGCAATTAGTGCCTTCTAATACATCTAATATAACAATAATTGTCGGCGCCCAATGGGGCGATGAAGGCAAAGGAAAGATTACCGATTTCTTTGCTGGCGAATCAGATTATGTGGTTCGATTTCATGGCGGCAACAACGCCGGCCACACTATCATCGTGGATGGCACCACATTCAAACTTCATCTTATCCCTTCCGGAATTGTCTACGGTGAACCCATGTCCATTATTGGAAATGGCGTTGTGGTAGACCCAAAAGCGTTACTCGATGAAATTGCTTATGTAAAAG
>CAWVTW010000286.1:0-1508 GCA_963933175.1 uncultured bacterium | reverse complement strand
ATATTGAAGCAGATCATGCTTTTGATCTTTGGGACATTGATGGTGGCGAGATTCCCGGGCAAATGTCAGAAGGTATTATGATTGTTGGCGTTTCGGATGATGCTATGGATTGGGATCATCCAGATTTGATTAACAATATATGGCAAAATCTTGGAGAAGATGCAGATGGTGATGGCGTTGTACTTGTCCAAAGTGGAAATACCTGGATATTTGATCCTGATGATGAAAATGGTGTGGATGATGATAACGATGGCTATATTGACAATTTTATTGGCTGGGATATGGCAGATAATGATAATGATCCTACTTATCCCAACAATGCCCTGAGTCATGGAACTAGTGTGGGCGGATGTATTTCTTCTACAACAAATAATAATACTGGTATAGCATCAGTAGGCTGGTCCGTAAAATTGATGCCATTTCGATGTTCCAATGAAGGTGAATTTATTGAAACAGGTTACAATGGAATTTTGGGTGCCGCACAAATGGGTGCCAATGTGATCAATTGTAGTTGGGGAGGTACAGGCGGGGGAAATCAATCTGTGATCAATACAGCTTATAATACTTATGGTTGTATCATTGTTGCAAGTGCCGGAAATGGTGGTGATGATGGGAATACAGATTTTGGAATGCATCATCCTTCCGGATTAAATCATGTGATCTCTGTATCAGCAACTGGCCCGGGCGATAATTTTGGATGTTGGGCAACCGCTGGAGAAACAGTTGACCTGTGTGCACCTGGAGAAAGTGTATTCTCTACGAGCTTGGGAGGTGGGTACGGTTCTAATTGGGGAACATCATTCTCAGCACCCATAACAGCTGGTGCAGTTGCACTATTATGGTCAAAATTTCCAACAGCAGATCAACAATGGGTGGAAGATAGAATCATTAATTCCACTGATACTTTTTCTGATATGACTGGTTCCTGTCAAGGCACTAGCTTGGAAGGTATGCTAGGTTCAGGACGATTGAATATTAATAAAGCATTGACTGCAGGAATATTCCCAAGCTTGTCTATTCAGGATGTCAATTATCAAAATGATACAGACGGAGATGGCGTATTTAACCCTGGTGAACAGGTAAAAGTTAAACTTGTGATTGCAAATGGAGAAGGTTGGGCTGATGCAGAAAATGTAATTGCGACTCTCACAACGGAAGATGATCGAATTGCAATTTTAGATAATTCAATCGCATTTGATAATCCTATACCCGCGGGTAATTCATCCTTTACTTTGATTGATCATTTTTTATTATTTTCACTTAGTAATGCCCAGTTGGGAAATGTTCCCTGCACTGTCCATATACAAGCGGGAGCAAGTGAGCCTTACTATGAAATTGATTTTGATATTTCTGTTTCTCTTTCCTTAAATCAATATGGGTTTCCAGTAGCAGGCGTTTCTATCAAATCATCTCCACTTATTGCAGATCTAGATAATAATTCACTTGGAGAAATATATTTTGGCGGTGAAGATGATAACATGTACGGTTATATGATTGCCGGATTCCCT
>CAWVTW010000285.1:0-1516 GCA_963933175.1 uncultured bacterium | reverse complement strand
AGCGCTCTAGTATTGCAATTATTGAAATGGGGATTCCTGAATGGGTCCAGAGTGAAGAACATCACAAACCATCGCACATAGAGGCACTATCGCATCAAGTCCCTGATACCAAATTACTACTAACGCACACATATCTCGATATGAAAGATTCGGAATATGAGGTATTGATGAGCAACGAATACCCTGAATTTTCTAGCAATGTTACCCACGCCCATGATGGAATCAGTTTAATCTGGGACGGTAATAATTGGAATTGATTTTCCGTGGTTTTTCAATGATGAAAAAAAATGCGAACTATCTTCTAGAGTGGAAATGATGGTGTAAAAAATATACTGCCAAATGGAAATATTTTATTTCAACTATTCTTTTCGGGGAAAAAATATTAACGCGTCTTTTTTACAGGAAACCGGAAACAAAATTGTGTTATTTTTTCCGAAAACAGGTGATTTCAATTGAGAGTTAATATACTAAAATTAAATTCTATTTGATATCCAAATCCAACAATCATTATCGCATCCGTGGGCAGGCATATAAGGGGGCCTCGGACTCATCAATTATATCGCGCATCTGCCCTCCCGGCAAACGGCACGAATACGAATAGGAGATACAAAAATGTCTGACAATATCTTTGACGATATTATCAACAGAAAAACCCTATTCGTAAATAAGGATTTGTTGAGAGACAATCACACTCCTAGTGAACTACCCCATCGTACGAAAGAAATCAAAGCACTTTCTATGAATTTAGTAGAAGCTCTAAATGGAAATATTCCATCCAACATGACCCTATATGGAGTGACTGGAGCAGGTAAAACTGCAGTTGCATCTTACGTTTGTGATCAGTTGGAAACCAAGGGGTCTAGAATTGGCCGGAATGTCAATACAATTATGGTAAACTGTAGGCAAATTGATACCCAATATAGAGTCTTGGCTCACATTGGAAATTCTCTATCTGAATCATACGAAATCGATGAAATTCCATTCACTGGTTGGCCAGTGGATAGAGTATTCAGTGAATTGGTGAAAAGAATGGATTCAAAGGGTGGAGTGTTTATCATCGTACTCGATGAAATTGACCATCTTGTCAAAAAGGCAGGAGATGATCTACTGTACAATTTGACAAATCTCAATCAATCTTTGAATAATTCCAGATCTTGTGTCATCGGAATTTCAAATGATTTGAAGTTCACCGAATTCCTTGACCCTCGTGTCCGTTCCCGCCTAGGACAATTAGATGTCATCTTCAATCCATATGATGCATCACAATTACAAGATATTCTGCGTCAACGTTCTGCAACTTCAATCAAAGAAGGGGTTCTAAACGATGGTGTTATCCAATTATGTTCCGCCCTAGCTGCTCAAGAACATGGCGATGCACGTTGTGCTCTTGAATTATTGAGGGTTTCAACTGAAAAGGCTGATGAAGAAGGTAAAAATTCTGTCATGATAAAGCACGTACGCATCGCTCAATCTCAAATTGAAGCAGACCAAATTACACCTGTCATCTCATCACTTC
>CAWVTW010000284.1:0-1518 GCA_963933175.1 uncultured bacterium | reverse complement strand
CGCACTTGACGCATTGGGGGTTTTGCATTTCCTCAACATAGCTATAACATGAAGTGTTAAGGAGTTTCTTGTTTCAGAATGATCCGAAATTAAACCAGTCAACATGTATGCTAATCCACTTGTCCCTTCTCACACCTGTATATTTTGTCCCAAAAGCTTTACCAGAGGTTACGATCTCAAAAGGCACCAACGCACTGTTCATCCTCAAGAAGAAGACCCGGTGAACGAAGATTCTGAGATGGATGAATCTATGGAATCTGATCTATCCGAATCTGAGATGTCACTCTCTTATACTGAAGGGAAGGATGATGGAATGGAGGAAGAAGAGTCTTCTGACGCTGAATCTAGTTCAGACCTTGAAGATAATCCCACCTTTCAAGACTGGGTGGAAGAGAGTAAAGTGTACTCGAATGATATGTGGAATGAGAAGTACAAGAAATACATCGCTGAAGGTATGAGTGAAAAGGATGCCATTGAAAAGTCCGACACGAAGATCCGGTGGGCAGTCAAGAGAAATTTCTTTGCCAGGCTCAAGGACTTTCTAACGAGTTATCTGCATTTGAGAGACGATGCCACGTACCAAGAAGTGTTGGAAGAGATTGACGAAAAAATGGAAAGGGGTATGGATGTCCATATCGCCATGAACCGTGTGATATCCAAGTACAAGTTCAAGTTCAACGCTTTATTCAACCACCATGATGAGGAACCCGTGGAAACATCCGACGACGAGACCAATGATTGAACATTCACATCATTTTAAAGAACATGAAATAGCATCGCAGTCATTTCTAACAGGGAATATAAATGTTTATTCCACCACACAGTCCTGATTCAGTTCTGCATGGTATAGACATCATGATTTTGATGCTCAGTACATTAAGTTTAACAAAATAGAATGAATTTTAAATAAAGATTTTGTTACAACCCGTATCTTTTGTACCGTGTACTTATTTTCTTCCCTTTTATTCTCGATTTTATGTATCATGTGCATTTAGGAGTTTGACAATTTCCCTTTCATTATACCCTATCTTTTTTCAAATAGGGTTAGCATAGTTAGGGTTAGGATTAGGGGTAGCATGTAGTTAGCATAGTTAGGGTTAGGGACAGCATGGTGTTCCCATCTTCATACATATTATAACTTTTACAACATACAAAAGACATGTGACACAAGCAGGGAAAATAATATTAAATAACCTTGGGCTCTTTTTAACGGTTTAACTTGACCATTCATTCACACATTCAGCTAATAATAAGATTAATAGTTAGTTATACCCGAAAATACTTGATTAATGTTGTTCATCATGGTTGGTTGCATCAGCGGCACATTTATTGTTAATTGGTCATTCACCTTTTATTCAGACAGTACAAAATGTCTTTATTAATTAACGCTTTAATACCTGATACCTCGTTAGTTCCCTAAAACTCTGTCGTAACTCGAGCATTAATTCACACATTCGGATAATAAGGTTAACAGTTATACATGAAAAATAATTTCTTAATTGATAGCTCTCTGAACAC
>CAWVTW010000283.1:0-1521 GCA_963933175.1 uncultured bacterium | reverse complement strand
CATAAAATGAATGTGTTTCACTGGCATCTCACGGATGACAATGGGTGGCGGATCGAGATCAAAAAGTATCCAGAGCTATCTGAAAAATCTGCCTGGCGTGTGGATCGCACAAAAGAACCCTGGAAAGAACAGTCGCCTATTCAACCTGGAGAAAAAGCAACTTATGGAGGCTATTATACCCAAGATGAGATTCGAGACGTCATCAAATATGCATCGGACCGTAACATTGTAGTGATTCCGGAAATTGAAATGCCGGGACATACATCTGAAGTATTCGCAGCTTTCCCGAATCTTTCATGTAAGGGAGATACGCTGCCTGTTAATCCCGGATCCTATTGGCCAAATGAAGATATATTTTGCGCCGGGAATGAAGATGTATTTGTCTTTTTAGAAAATGTCTTGGGAGAAATCGTTGAGCTTTTTCCGGGGCCCTATGTACATATTGGCGGTGATGAAGCTCATAAAACAAATTGGAAACAATGTCCTAAATGCCAAAAGCGAATTAAAGATGAAGGACTGCAAAATGAGCACGAACTTCAAAGTTATTTTATAAAGCGTATTGAAAAATTTATTTTATCAAAAAATAAAAAACTGGTAGGGTGGGATGAGATTCTTGAAGGCGGTCTGGCGCCATCTGCAACCGTCATGAGTTGGCGCGGAATGAAAGGCGGGATTGAATCAGCCAAAGCTGGGCATGATGTAATCATGTGCCCTGTAAGTCATTGTTATTTCGATTATTATCAGGCCAATTCCGAGACGTCTCCTGAAGCATTCGGTGGTTATACAACCTTAAAAAAAGTTTACTCTTTTAACCCGGTACCGGAAGAACTGACACAATCAGAATCAAAATTTGTACTGGGTGGTCAGGGAAACCTCTGGACAGAATACGTGCAAACACCTGACCTGGCACAATATCGTGTTTTGCCCAGAATGACTGCATTATCTGAGGTGCTCTGGTCCGGGCCCGGAAAAAACTCATATGAAGATTTTTATGGACGGCTTATTTATCTCCAGGATCGGTTTGATAGTCTAGGCTGGACTTATGCACCGGGAGCTTTTGTCGTATCCATTCATGCAAACCAGAAAAGTATAGGATCAGAATTTCAAGTTAAACTCAGTTCTGAAAAACCAAGAGAACCAATAAGGTTTACCATTGACGGCTCTGATCCAACTAATCATTCAGATCAATATATTCAGCCATTTTCTATTGCAGAAACAACAACACTAAAAACGGCTCTCTTTATTGATGGAAAGATGGCTGGAAAAGTTTCAGAAAAAATATTTAATTTTCATAAAGCATTGGGGAAATTGGTTAAATATAATATTCCTTGTAAACAAAAATATGCTGGGAATGGAGCAATAACTCTCGTGGATGGATTGACTGGAACTACGAGCCATAACGATGGCTATTGGCAGGGATGGGAAGGTGAAGACTTGGACGTTGTTATCGATTTGGGTAAGCCGGAATCCATTGGGAAAATTTCATTGAGTTTTCTTGAAGCTCATGGTTCTTGGATCTTT
>CAWVTW010000282.1:0-1529 GCA_963933175.1 uncultured bacterium | reverse complement strand
TTTTTTTACATCCATCTTAATGCTGGATCGTGGGATGCTTTTGGTGCCGCTTTCCCAGGAGTCCCTTATTTTATGATGGGATACACCCCTGATGTAGCTTGGGGATTAACAACGGGATTTATTGATTGCTATGATTTATTCATTGAAGAAGTAAATGATGATCAGTATCGAACCGAGTCAGGCTGGAAACCGGTGGAGATTCAACAAGAGGTTATTGAAATAAAGGACCAACCCAGCAGATCTATAAACATTAAAAAGACTCACCATGGAGTGCTCCTGGAGCCATTCATGAATGAATTAGGAATGTCTGATTCAAAAAATAATAAATACCAGACAAGTCTTTACTGGTCTTTGCAAAACGTACCTACATCAGCAGGGGCATTGGCTCTTTTACCAACGGCTAAATCAGCAAAAGAGTTTGGTGAAGTTTTGTTTGAGAATGACGTCTGTCCTTTGGTCAATAATATTATATGTGTAGATAAAAACAGTCAGATCGAAAGGTACATAGCAACAACCACTCCAGTTAGAAAAGGAGTCACTGGGTCGGTTCCTCTAGCCGGTTGGATAGATAAATACGATTTTAGTCTTTCCACAAAAGATCAGTTATTGGTGGAAAAAAATCCTAAAAGTGGTTTTTCTTTTACCGCAAATAACGACACGATGGGAGACGAAGGTGATTTTTATATTCATAATTTCCCGACACACAGCGCGAGAGCGGATCGCATTAGCGAATTATTAAACCAAAAGAAAAAATTCTCAGTTGAAGATTTTTGTGAAATGCAATTGGATTTACATGACTTACGTAGCATTGAGGTTTTACCCGACCTAATCAAAGTGCTAAAAGAAAGTGATGACCAAGAAATTAAATTAGCAGCAAAAATCCTGGGAGAATGGGACAGCAATACCAGTGTGGATTCCATAGGAGCCTGTTTGTACTACCCTTTCTTGGACAGATTTTGGCAACGCAAATATATGCACACAGTCCTACAAGATGATTTGATTAATTTATTACCAATGGCTGCACCTGGATTAAATCGTTTTGATATCGGTTCTTTTTTAACAGAAGGCGAGCCTTGGATAAAGCATGAAGAATTATTAAAAACCTCGGTGCAAGAACAAATGAAAACGGTCATGAACCGAGTTAAGCAAGAGCTTGGAAATGACCATTTAAAATGGCGATGGGGAGATTTACATCAGATTGCCTTTAAACACAGGCTTAATAAACACAAACCATGGGAAAATTTAAAATTAGGACCCGACCAAATAGGAGGGAGTCCAACTACTCTAGCAATGGCAATGCACACTGGAAAGGGCCCAGGAAAAGCAGCTAATGGTGAAATTCCTTGCAGGGTTTTTCACGGTCCAGCGTATCGACTGGTTGTCGATCTGGCAGATCCGTATCATTCAAAGTTTGTAATTGCTGGCGGTAATGGTGGGCGACCAGATAGTAATTTTTCAATGAACCAATACAAGTCCTGGCTAGAAGGAAGTTATTACACCCTGAACTTAAAACGAGAAGAATTGGATGA
>CAWVTW010000281.1:0-1530 GCA_963933175.1 uncultured bacterium | reverse complement strand
TAGTCAGGATCATCACTCTCGTACATTGAGTCCAGGAGATAATTTGATAAGACTGAATTGTCTCTCTTTAACATTAATTGAGAGCCAAGATTACAAAACCCTTCTCGCAGATCTGATTTCAGATCGTAATCATTTTGAAATAAGTAAACGTGGAGATATTCATGGGCAAGGACAGCCTTGAAAGCAAGCTCATGAAGATTGGATAATACATAAATATGAAATTCTTCTTTTATTTTCCTTCCAGCCAGTGTGTTTACATTATAGTGGGTATAGCCCCGAACGTTGCCCAGCCTTATAGTTGAAATATGATCTAATTCATCCATGCTGTTTACTAAAGAGATGGGAATATTTGATGGAATATTATTTATCCCAATACCATTTAAAATAGCTTTAACTTCCTTATCTATGATATTTATCTGGTTCTTTTTAACTATAACTTTCGGATAGCATAGGCTGCAAATATTTCTTTTTTTATCTATGGTGTAACCGCCCTGTGTGATTCTTTCACACATTAAGCGATTGCAATTTTCACAGCTGGGAAGCTCATCATTGTGCTTTTGATGATAAATATTTCCCCAATAATCCTTATTGTACTTTCCTTCTATAGGATTCAAACAAGCGTCACATTTTTCTAATATATTATTAACATAGCAGGCCTTATGATATTTCTTATCATTATCAATATTGTAAGCATCTGAAATGGTATTCCCACAATGATCGCACCTTATTTGTACATACTTCTTATAGCAGCCAGCATGGTAATTCTTGTCATCATAAATACTGTACTTACCATCAATCTTTTTACTGCAGTGATCACAGCGCACCTGAACATGTGTTTGATAACAAGATTGATGGTAGGTTTTTGTTTCAAAAATGATGTATCGACCATCTACCTTTTTATTACAATAACCACAGCTCGTTTGGCTTGGAAATGCCAGGGCCATGGTAACGATCATGAACAGTAATGTTTTTGTTAAGCGATTAATCATAGTATAAATCTACCCATCCTTCTCTAAGCAAAAAAGTTTCCCCTTTTTCATATTAATCTCTATCTAAAATACTCTAATTTCTCACCTTCATTTTATGGATTATGAAAAAATTAATTCTACTTACACTCTTACTAGGTTCTTTTATTTGGAACTGCGGAAATAAAACTATGGCTAAAGATTCCAAACACCAAAACCGTCTGGCAAATTCCCAGAGCCCTTATTTGCTCCAACATGCTTCCAATCCCGTGGACTGGTACCCCTGGGGTGATGAAGCGTTTGAAAAGGCCAAAAAAGAAAATAAACCGATCTTTCTATCCATCGGTTATTCCACCTGTCATTGGTGCCACGTTATGGAGCATGAATCTTTCGAAGATTCCACTGTGGCTGCCCAAATGAATAAATTTTTTGTCAGCATCAAGGTTGACCGGGAAGAAATGCCAGAAGTGGACCATCTCTATATGTCTGTCTGCCAGGCCATGACAGGACGGGGCGGCTGGCCACTCACAATTGTAATGACGCCAGACAAAGATCCTTTTTTTGC
>CAWVTW010000280.1:0-1542 GCA_963933175.1 uncultured bacterium | reverse complement strand
AATCAGACATATTTATACTTTAAAGAAATTTAAGATAGAAAACCGACCGCTGATATACCTTAATTATTTCTAAGGTCAGCGATTCCTATAAAAAAACTATGGATAAATACCCATCATTCGGTAACTGTTATAAATCTTTTCTATAGCAATTGCCATTGCTGCGACTCGATAACTCCCCACTTTTTTTCCAGCCCAGTAACGTTCATGAATTTGTTGAAAGGCAATGCGCATTGTATCATCGAGTCCCGATCGAACTAAATCAATTTCAACTGGCCCATGACCAATTTTTGATTTAATGTCATCTGATAGTTTTGTTCCAGATTGTTCAATAGCCTTTATAAATAAACTATTTTGGTTATCTTCATACCGTCTTTGCATTCGTCCAAACCGGATATGTGAAAGATTTTTTATCCATTCAAAGTATGAAACTGTAACTCCTCCAGCATTTAGATAAACATCCGGAATTATAACAACACCCATTTCATTAAGAATAGTTTCCGCTTGAAAGGTAATTGGCCCATTCGCAGCTTCTGCTATTAGTTTAGCTTTTATCCTATTAGCATTATTTTTATTTATAACTCCTTCCATTGCTGCCGGAATTAAGATATCGCAATCTTCCTCGAGTAGTTCTGCGCTATTGCTAAAAAACTTTCCTTTTGCATATCCTTTAATTCCTCCTTTATTTCCTACTTTATATCGATAAACTTCCTCTATATTTAATCCATTCTTATCATGGATAGCTCCATCCCATTCAAGGATAGCAATTATCTTTGCCCCGTCTTCTTCTTCTAAAATTTTTGCAGTATGGTAACCAACATTTCCAAGTCCTTGAATAATTATTTTTTTACCTTCTAACGAATTCCCTTCTAACTTAGCTAGCTGAACTCCCTTCGGGTGACGAAAAAATTCGCGAAGTCCAAACACAACACCTCTGCCAGTCGCTTCAATACGACCCTGAATTCCTCCCTGAGAAACGGGTTTACCTGTAACACAGCCGAGATAATTTATATCCTTGGGTCTGTGTGCCGCATAAGTACTTACTATCCAAGACATCTCTCTTTGGCCTGTACCCATATCTGGCGCTGGAACATTAACACCTGAGCCTATATAATCTTTTTGAATTAATTCATAAGCAAAACGGCGGGTAATTTTTTCCATCGCTTCACGGTCATATTTTTTTGGATCAATAAGTAATCCACCTTTGGACCCACCAAAAGGAACATCAACTAATGCACATTTGTAGCTCATAAGTGCTGCCAGGGCTTCCACTTCATTCTGATTCACATGAGGTGAAAATCGGATTCCACCTTTAGCGGGGAGCTTGTGATCACTATGAACCGATCGCCATCCAACAAAGCTTTCTATCTTACCGTTGATTTTTACTGGGAACCGAACCTGATAAACATTATTTACATTTTTAATGTACTGAGCCATTCCTTCGGGAATATCGAGAGTAGCTAAAGCCGTATCGAATGAGAGATTTACACTCTCTAGAAAACTTATTTCTTTATCAGGGTGTACGGTCATAATTGTCTCCTATTT
>CAWVTW010000279.1:0-1546 GCA_963933175.1 uncultured bacterium | reverse complement strand
AAGTCAAATTTTCCTTCAGAACTGCTGATGCGGTCAACAGGCCCGAAAAAAGCGCACTGGAAACACCAACTGTTGTGATATCCTGCCCAGTAAAAAAAAGATTCTTTATATCAGATTTCGGACGCAGCCAGCGCTGGCGAAAACGATCCGGCGTATGGCTAATGCCGTACATTTCACCTTTTTGGTAATTGGCCAAGTCGCGGACGGTCAACGGTGTTGAAAGTTCTTTATAAGCCATGGCATCACGAATACCAGGAACCTGTTCAAATACAATATCAAGGATTCGATCTGACAGTTTATCTTTGGCATCTTCATATTCATGCCCACGGTTTTTCCATGCAAGGTCCTGCCATTTGGTATACCAGTCCCAGGTGCTCAAAGTAATGGCTTCCATGGTTGCATAGCCAGCATGATTTTTGTCCCAAGCCTGGTCCTTTGCTGATGGAAAAGAAACATATATGACTGGAAAATCCGCTTCTGGATTATTGGTATAGTCCTGAACATTTTTATCATGATCGTAGCCGGGGTAAATCCATAAATTGGTGTTAGTGATACCTAATTCATCTGCAGATTTATCGAGCCCAATATGTAGACAAACATAGCTTTTAGTTTGCTCAACTTTTTCCAGACGATCTTTTAATCTGGAATGACCATCTCCATTCTTGAGCAGTCTATCAATTGTATTTACAACGCCAGCATTGCTAATAATGGTATCTGCTTCAATCTCATCGCCATTTTCCATAATAACACTGACAGCGGTACCATTATGTACCTTGATTTCCTCCACACCAGCATTGACCATAAGAACGCCATCATTGCTTTCAATCAGATCTGAAATTGTTTCAGCAATGCTTCTTGATGATCCCGTGGGATAGTTACCGCCATCAAGGTAATGGCGAGCTACAAGGGCATGCATGGCAAAACTGCTTTGGGCCGGAGGCAGACCATGATCTCCCCACTGACCAGTAAGAACACCAATCAATTGCTGATCATCAGTCAAACTGGACAGAACATCAAGGGTGGTGCGATCAGAGTAAGAAAAGAATTTTCGAGTCATAAAAGGATAGGTGATATTTCTCAAAATCCCCGGAAGAGCCTTGTTGCTGTAATATGGTCGCGCACTGCGGGCAGCCTGATCCAGGAGATCCATGTAGGTCATAATGCCCGATTCTTCCTTGGGAAAATAAGAAATCATATCTTCTATAAACTGTTCCCGCGGTGCAACAAAATTATAGGACTTATCAGGGAAAATAATCCGGTCATAATTTTTATCCATGGGTGACCACTGCAGTTTTCCACCGGAGATTAGGTCAAACAGACGCCGTATGGGTGAATAGGAATTATGAACCTGACCAATATAATGGATTCCCACATCCCATTCATAATTATCCCTGCGGAAGGTATGTGTCCAGCCGCCGATCTTAAAATGTTTTTCCAGCACTAGGACACGTTTCCCTTTCAGGCTCAGTAAAGCAGCTGTGCAGAGACCACCAATACCGGAACCAATGATAATGGCATCAAATTTTTTATCAGCTACACCTGGTTT
>CAWVTW010000278.1:0-1550 GCA_963933175.1 uncultured bacterium | reverse complement strand
CCATCCTTGGATGCCAGTAACACCCCACCAGGCCAAGCATTATCCTGGACCGCTTCATCTAATAATTGATTTAGTATTGTGGGCTTAACACCTATTTCTTCAGGCAATACCTGAATTATTTCCTTTCCTTTCGTAAATAAATTTTTAGAATAATTTTGTTTGGTCTTTTCAACTCGTATTCCCTCACCAATTTTTGCAACGCCAGGAATTGAAACAGGTAATTCACCTGATATTATAGCCCGGCCAAGCAAAGCATTAACCAGTGCATTTTGCATAACCGAATTACTTTTATAGGCACAAAGGTAAACCGGGATTTCAGGAAATCCCTGAATCAAATAAGGTGTCCCGAGACTCGCAAGAACGATACGGTCTGTTTTATTCATTAAAGCGCGTAGGAATTCTGTCTCATTCCTTGGAAGAAATATCCTATCTTTCTTTGCTTTTGGACTTACAAAACCATTAATCAGCACCAAGGCATTTTTTGGGATTTCATTTAGCATGGCATTTAAAACAACTTTTGAATCAGATTCGTCAATTTGAAGGGGTTTTATTTTTAGCCCCGATTTTTTAAGCCCTTTTGTTACGCTAGACATCTCATGATTATTTCGAGAATCATAGATATCAATCACGTAAAGTGTATCCGGATTAGTTGTGCTAAATGGGAATATACTCGAATCGTATTTCACACATGTTATTGCTTCTTGGGCAACTTGTTTGGCGATTAGTTGATGCTCTTTTTTATGATAACTATTGTAAAAACTATCTAATGAAATTTTAGTGGATTTAAAGAGCCCCACCTTTTCTTTCATTTTTAGCACTTTTAATACCGATTCATTAATTCGATGAATTGAAATTTCTCCATCATTAACAGCTTTTTCAATGGTATCTATAGAACCTTTATAATTATTATTTTGAATAATGACATCACTTCCCGCTTTAATCGTTTCTATCAAAGCAAATGCATCAGAATAATTTTTTGATATACCCCCCATACTCATTGCATCAGTAACTACAACACCTTTGAATCCAATTTTTTCTCGTAGAATAGATTGTATCCAAAATGGAGATAGTGAAGAAGGTTTATCTGCTTCTGGTTGATAATCCGGTGCATGAACATGGGCCACCATTATGGCATCCACGCCTGCATTGGACATAGCTTGAAATGGTGAAATTTCAACAGACCATAGACGGGCTGAATCACTGGGAATCATGGCCAAAGAAGAATGAGAATCTGTTTCTGTATCTCCATGACCGGGGAAATGTTTTGCCGTCGCCAACATTCCGTGATCTTGAAGCCCTTTCATAAGAGAAATACCAAATTCGCTCACACTTTTTGGATCTTCGCCAAAGGACCTCGTATTAATGATAGGATTCAATGGATTGTTATTCACATCAACCACGGGAGAAAGATTCCAATGAACGCCCACTGCCCGCGCTTCTTTGGCAATTATTTTTCCAACCTGATAAGCATTTTCAATATCCGAAGTAGCTGCAATGGCCATGAGTGGTGGTAAGTCTGTCCCAGAAGGGAATCTTTGATTAAGGCCATA
>CAWVTW010000277.1:0-1555 GCA_963933175.1 uncultured bacterium | reverse complement strand
ACCCACATAGACACAGGAAGATCATCACTGACTTTCACTGCACATATGTTTTCTACTTCAATCTGCTGACAATAATCATACTTCTCAAAGCTTAATTTTGAAGGAAATCGAGTACCGGTACATGAAGGATTTGAAACATTTTCCACTTGAGCTCAGGCTTTCAAAATATTGAAATATTCATGACTAGCTGGTCCCTAGCTGTCGATCTCCGAGCGACAGCTAGGTGAAAGGTTCTATTGGATAAACCGCGATTTTGATGGTCCCTCGTGGATCCAATACGATTTATTCTGTAAAAATAAGCTACCGGAGTCAAGCGTGTCAGTCTTCGATAGTTATGATGATCATAATCCTGCAGTTTAAATACTACTGCAGGGTTATGACAAGACGTGTGCAATGAAAACACTATTTTACCACAGTTTCCATAAATGTCCACACAAAAAAAATGTTTCTTGAAATTGTTCATGGTCAAAATGGATTCCCAGTTCAACCAAACAACTTATGATGTATTCCTAACCACCTAAAGTAATCATTTATCAACTTGTATACCGTATCAAATTTGTTTTGAAAGGGTATGAGAAAATGAACTTTGAAACTCATTGTTTACATCGGCGACTTTTCGGCGTCCATCTTGAAAATTTCAAAATTCTGCAGCCATGGCAACATTTTGTCATCAAAATGTCACTATGAAGACACAGTTCAAGTGTTGTTGTAATAACCCTGTTAATCGTACAGGGTTACAATTATTGGAACTAAGTCTTTGACTCGTGAGCGGTTACGAACGAGGTAATTAGAAGGCTGAAAAAAGTCGGGCTAATGTATGACATGAACACATTTCAATATTTCATTTAATAATCTATACTTTATATTTTCTTCTTAACTAAATTAATTCATATGGAAGACGAGGAACAGAGACAGAGTACTGCTGCACCTGATGAAATAGCTGTTCTCAATATCATGTTTCAGGGCCTATTTTTTGCACTGTCCCTATGGGATGAATTATAAAGGGGCTTTGTTTGAATTCAAAATTGTGAAGAGAACCCATTCAAGGGCATCAAGCAAGAGCACCAAATTGATTCAGCTCTAAAGCAAGGGTAGAAGTTCACGGCTTCCTGT
Source organism: uncultured bacterium (assembly GCA_963933175.1). GTDB lineage: Bacteria > Fidelibacterota > Marinisomatia > Marinisomatales > UBA1611. Next base: position 442 of record CAWVTW010000277.1, on the reverse strand, counting down.
CTGCGATTTGGGTTCTCTCGAAAATGAATTGACAAGAATCGGTGTATTTTCCTCCATTGAGAGTGTGTTGCACATTTTAGTTTAGGAGAATCTACTTAGCATCTTGAAATCTGCTGGCAAGATTGATTTTCAGATTCTCTATGTAATAATACCTTGAAAGTTCTTGCAAATATTGCCTTATTTGTTGCCACCCTTTGGCTAATTTGAGCTCTCATAACTAATGTGATTTTGTCCAAGCTTATATATATACAAGTGTAATGCATAACAACAAATGAGCCGTGACACATGGAATTGCTGACATTCCTTTGTGATTGCATACTTTTTCATTGTGACCACAAATAGTCTTTATACATTATATGGCTGTTTTGTTTTGTACTTTGTATTTCTTTGATGGGGCTACTTTATGGACATTCCCATTTTTTCTTATTGCATTTTGAACAAA
>CAWVTW010000276.1:0-1559 GCA_963933175.1 uncultured bacterium | reverse complement strand
ATGATAGAATGAATTCGCAGACTCAAAGTGGGTTGGGTGTATTAATCACAACTTTATTATTAGACCTTATTTGGTGATATTTTGAAAGACTCACTCTTATTTTTATCAATCGTTTGGGCAATTGTTTTTCTGATAATGGGCCTTTATATGAGGTTTAAATACAAAGATAAATTTGATGATCTGGACAAATAGACTCCTTCTATTATTCTCAATCTTCACCTGTTTATATGGACGTGAATTGTCAGTGAAAGATTCCTACGATGCCCTTTTTCATTCAAGCGGCCCTGTTCATGCAACGCTGCATATAAATAATTTGATTCGACAGGGCGCCATTGGTTTAACAGATTTTGAAAAATCGCGATTGAGCGAAATCGGACTTTCAGTTCATGGGAACGATATCATTGTTTTAAAGTCTACAGTTCTGGATCAAACTTACGATTCGGATCATTTTCGTTTTTATTATACCTTGGACGAATCATCAAATGATGCAGTGGAAAATGAAGATTATGTAACAAACATGGGAGCCGTATTTGAAGAAGTTTGGTCCTTTCATATCGATTCCATGGGCTTTGACCCACCACCCCTGAATCCAAATAATAATCACGATCTTTATGAAATTTATATAGAATATTTATCACCAGGTTATTTTGGGCTGACTTTTGGAGAAGGATCGGGATCATCTTGTTATGGATTTATTAAAATGAGAAATTCATATACTGCATCTCAGTTTAATAATCATACTGAATTAGAAAATATTCAAGTGACTGCGGTTCACGAATTCTTTCATTCCATTCAATTTGGGTATAATTGTTATGAAAAATTTTGGTTCATGGAAGCGTCCGCCACTTGGAGTGAAGATGAATTGTATAATGATGTTAATGACTTTTATCGTTATATCCCGGATTTTTTTGAACAACCAGATATTGCGATTGATAAGGAGAATGGTAATCGTATGTATGGGACCTGTATCTTTTTCCAGTATATTGATGAACATTTGGGTGGACGGGAAACCATCCGAAAAAGCTGGGACTATTCAAGAGACTATGCCAACCCCTTGAATGATATCAGTTTTTTAGCAATCGATGCAGCATTACAGGAAAATAATTTCAGTTTTGAAATTGCTTATAATCAAATGCGTATTGCAAACCAAATCTTAAGTTCCAGCGAAAATGCAGGCGTGTATTCCTATGAAGAAGCAGATGGCTATTTAACCGTTGTGAGTCCCCCTCCAAAAGAGACTTATTTCTTTTTTGAAAAAGGCGATATTGAATCAATTGATAATTATTCACTCCAACTATATGAGTCTCATTATTATTCCCTTTCAACAGAAACACCCGTCACAATATCATTATCTGAAGTCAATGGCGAATTTTCTTTCACATCTATTGTTAAAACGAGTGGTGCAGATCAATGGATCGTAAAAAGCGGATTGGAACAGAATATTGATCCTGAAATTGGCATAGAATGGATTACCTTGATCGTTTCAGCATTGGGAGAAGATGAGAATGATTGGGATTATTCTTTGAGTTTATCAGATGGATATTCGGAAGATTTTACTT
>CAWVTW010000275.1:0-1563 GCA_963933175.1 uncultured bacterium | reverse complement strand
TCTTCTACATCTTTTTCTGACACGGGTTCTTTTCGGTCGCCCATAAGTACGAGTCCCATAAAGAGTCCGCCCATAGCTTTAAACAAAAGTTGTGGATTAATATTGGGGAATTCGCCTGCTTTTATGCCGTCTTCCAACAATCCCTGGATGGTCCCATACATTCTATTTTGATATTTTTTCCATGGCTGCTCTTCAAATGTAATCACTTTAGGCGCATTGAATAGGAATTCGAAAAGTCCCGGACGATTTCTCGCATTTTCAGCGATCTTTAAAAGAACATTGATAAAAGTCCGTCGTGGACCTTCATCTCCAGCAATTACAGGTTCCAAGCTTACCCATAAATCTTTCCAACCGTTTTCCAGAATCGCAGCAAACACATCTTCCTTGGAATGGAAATAATAATAGAGTGTGGCTTTACCGAAACCGGATTCAGTAGCGATCTCGTCCATGGTTGCACCTTCCAGTCCCTTGGATTTGAATACTTCCAAAGCACCGGTGAGAATACGCTCCTGGCGCATTTGTCTTTCTTCGAGTTGTCTTTGGGAAACTGACATAATTGAAATAATAGTTTAATATTCGAACGTTGAGTCGAAAATTAAAACAGCATAAGGAATCACCCAATAATTCTTTTTCTTTTTTAATTAATTCTTTCTGCTGATTAAAAGATGGAGAATAAAATGAATGGTCAATCTTTCTTTAGGAGAAGGTCGTAAATGCACACCGCAACCATTAAATAAAATGATAGATAAGTCAATATTCCAAAAAACAATGTAGCCATGCTGAATGAAGGAGAATAATAACGGATTCCCCAAATCGATCCAAATGTGCCAAGTACAGAAACAAATGGCTCAATCATAAGAAACGTTTTCCATCCACTTGTAACAATGGAGTTCATATAGAAAAGTGCGCCTAGAAAAAAGAAGATGAAGGAGAAAGATATCAAATGTGTATGCGTTGTAAGTAACATGCCTTCTATCTCTTTGGGATATTTTTCAGGAATATCAAATTCATCTCCCAAAGTCGAACCGGCATAATGTTCGGTAGTCCCATCTGCTGTCATAGCCGTGGTTCGGTTTACATAAACCAATCCAATAGACACACCAATGGTTAGTACTAACAAAAATGCAGCAAAGAAATACCGAACTTTTTCTGGTAATTCAAATAATCGAGGTAAGGAGTTATTCATGTTTCTGTATTAATAGATATTCAACAATAAATGTACTGCGATGAATCCCTCGAGTCACAGCATTTACAGAGATGGTAGCGCCACTGATCCCATCAATATCGGACCCAATTTTATAGTCTGATTCCCATGATTTACCAAAAAACTGATTCAACCAATATTGGTTCGAGATTTCCCCACCAATGGGTTCGCGATATTTTATAATATGTGATTCTTCTACCATTCCCTGGCTATCAAAGAAAACTGCATATGTAATGGGTTGGGATTTACCTTTGACATTATCCAAGTAAGCCAGTCCGATCATTTCTTCGTTCCTTGATATTTCCCATATGTAGATCTGATCCCTCATAAATCGAAGTTGTGCATTTTTTTCCGCTGTG
>CAWVTW010000274.1:0-1577 GCA_963933175.1 uncultured bacterium | reverse complement strand
AGAAATTCCGCATATCTTGCGGTGATTTCTTTCATAATAATGGTCACCATAAGGATAAGTATCATCCACCATTCAGCTACCACTTGTTCAGGTTTTTGAATTCTATCAATGGATGCTTCAATAAATTCGATACCAGCGACACATAGCAGAATTGCAATAATCAATGTTGCTATGTATTCTGCACGGCCATGTCCATAAGGATGCTCAACGTCAGCAGGCTTCTCCGCTTGTTTGAACCCCCAAATCACAACAATCGATGAAACAACATCAGATAATGTATGGACAGCATCGGCGATTACACTAACGGCCCCTACCATAACCCCAATTACTAATTTAAGAATAAATAAAATGCTGTTTACTAAAACGGAAATCCATCCTTGAAAAACTCCAATTTTAGTACGATACATCTTTGCCGATTCTTTTGTGTTAGGAATAAATCGGTTGGTCAGTGCTTCAAACACGGAAATTAAATCATTCCTTTTATTTTATGCAGTTTATTCACTCCGCCCCGAGCTAAAGCATATTCAAATGACCATTTAAGGCAGGCGGAACCAATCTCTCCATCCTTCCGTAATGCGATGTAACCGATTTGAAAATCCGGTTTCCCATTATGGGCTTTTATCACTCGGTTTAATGCCTCTTCGCAAGCATCTGTGGGATCATATCCTTGTCTCATCAGTTCCACCACAAGAAAACTGCCTGTGGTTTTAATCACTTCTTCTCCTAGCCCTGTGGCAGCGGCACAGCCGATCTCATTATCCACAAATAAACCAGCACCAATAATGGGGCTATCCCCCACCCTGCCATGTAATTTATAAGCCCAACCGCTGGTTGTGCATGCGCCGGCAAGATCACCATTCTTATCCTGCACTAAAACAGAGATTGTGTCGTGGGTCTCATGAGGTGTCATTTCCCGACGGTTCTTATCCCATTCTTCCCAAGCTTGCCGAGATTCGACCGTGAGAAGATCCATTTCTTCGAATCCCTGAGATACAGCAAACAGCCGCGCCCCTTCCCCAACCAACATCACATGCTTGGTATCTTCCATCACTTTTCGAGCCACGGAAACAGGATGTTTGATATTTTGTAAAAATGCCACTGACCCTGCATTGCCGTTGGAATCCATAACACATGCATCCAAAGTAACATTACCCTGCTCATCGGGCAGCCCGCCAAAACCTACAGACGTAATGGTTGGATCCGCTTCGGCGACACGTGCACCCGCTTCTGCTGCATCCATTGCCGAACCGTCATTTTCCAGCACTTTCCATGCAGCATCATTCGCTGGCAAGCCGTGGTTCCATGTGGAAAGAATGATTGGATTATTTTTATTTGTATTAATATTTGAATCTCCAAAAATCACAGAAGGTACTGTAATCCCAATCGCGCCCGTCTTTAAAAAATCTCTGCGTTTCATCAACTTATAATCTCTATTTGTTCAAGGATGCAATTTATAAAGAAAAAATCGAAAAAACACAGTTTGGCAATGTCTGTACAAAAAAATTAATTGCGAATCCTAGTCAGGGATGTTTCATCACAAATCTAATCACTTCTTACATTTAGTATATTGTGATTCC
>CAWVTW010000273.1:0-1582 GCA_963933175.1 uncultured bacterium | reverse complement strand
GTTGGGAGAGGGCAAAAACTAGTGTACTCAAAATTTTCACCTGGGAGCAGCTTTGGCTGTTCCCCTATCACACCGGGTCCATGGACATCTTCTGTATTACCCTGCCCATCGGTGATATGCCAATAGCGACTCAAAAGTTGGACTTGCTTATTCCCCCTATTCAAGATGGTAATATGATATGAAAAAAAATAGTATGAGCGAACAGGGTTTGAGCGTTCAGGAACGTAATTTGGTTTTACGGTAATTTCGACAGTATTTTTCATGGTAGAAAATTAATTCCTTTATCTTTGTCTTCCGATTTTTTCCTTAAATTTTAAAACGCTATGAACAACAACACCAATTCACTTTACACTTATATATTAATTGTATTCCTTGGTTTGGCCATGATACAGATGCAAAATATCGGCACATACCGATCTGGGTCTTCTCCATCTATCAATGAGAATGATATTATGGACCATATTCGGTATTTATCACATAAAGATAGAGCAGGCCGTTATCCCGGAACTCGGGAATCTAAAGATGTAATCTCTTATTTAATTCGTCATTTCAAATCTTTTGGTGTACAGCCCGGTGGGGGAAATGGGTCGTTTGTCCAACCATTCAACATCACGGATGGGATTGAATTGGGTAAAAATAATTCATTGATTATTGATGGTGATAGCCTTGTGACCGGGCGTGATTATATGCCACTTTGGTTTTCAGGAAACGAGACTGTTTCTGCGTCTGCTGTGTTTGCAGGATATGGATTTTCCATCGACGAAAAAGAATTAAAGTGGAATGATTATAATGGGTTGGATGTAGTGGGGAAATGGGTCATTGTCATGCGGCACGGTCCAGAAAGAAATAATCAACATTCTTTATACTCACCACATTCGGGACTTCACAAAAAAATGCTGGTTGCTCGGGACAAAGGGGCTTTAGGTATTATTTATGTATCCCAAATGGAAGATACTGATATACATCCATTGAAATACATTGCGGGGTATTCGAATGCCGGGATTCCAGCAATACATATCTCAAATGAAATGGCAGATGAACTATTTAAAACAGATGGGTGGACTCTTGAAAGAATTCAGAAAACCATGAACAAATCCCTGAAGTCGATCGCTTTTAAATTACCTGTCACCATCAATGCTTCCGTGGATTTAAACCCTATTCAAACTCGAGCAGCCAATGTTGTGGGATTAATTCAAAGCGGGAACCGGAAATACAGAAATGAATATGTTGTTATAGGGGCACACTTTGATCATATTGGAATGGGTGGAGCCGGAACCGGTTCACGTAAACCAGATACATCAGCTATACATTTTGGCGCAGATGATAATGCATCAGGGACAGCCGGTCTTTTAGAAATAGCCCAAAAACTAGTTTCCCAAAAAAGCCGATTAAAGAGGAGCGTTATTCTTTTAGCATTTGACGCAGAAGAAAAAGGATTATTGGGTGCTAAATATTTTACAGAAAATCCGTTGGTTGATCTTCAAAACATAGTAGCCATGATTAATTTGGATATGATAGGGCGAATGAAGGATTCCTCAATAACTGTAGGCGGGGTTGGTACTTCTCCATTATTCGAACTCCT
>CAWVTW010000272.1:0-1616 GCA_963933175.1 uncultured bacterium | reverse complement strand
CCACTTAATGCCAAGTTGAGAGACTCAATGGATTCCATATCTAAATGATTTGTTGGTTCATCCATGATAATCACGTTTGGGCGTTGTAAAATAATTTTCCCAAATAACATGCGACGTTGTTCACCACCTGACAATACACGAACAGGTTTATTTATATCATCTTGAGTGAATAACAGGCGACCTAATGTTCCCCGAATTGTTTGCATATCATCCCCCTTTTGACTCCATTGTGCCATCCAATCAACGAGTGACATGTTTGAATTAAAATCCTGACTATGGTTTTGGGCAAAATATCCGATGACGGCATTATCAGACCATTTAATGGTGCCACCGTCTGGTGGTAAATCATTAACCAAGCAACTCAGGAGCGTCGTTTTCCCAATCCCATTGGTTCCAATTATGGCAAGTCTTTCGCCAGACTCAATTGAAATATTGAATTTTTTTAAAACAGAAAGAGTATCGTATCCTTTGTTTAAATCCTTCACATTCAATGCTGTATTGAAAACTTTGGAATGTTGTTTAAAACGAATGAAAGGATAAACTCGACTAGAATTTTTAATATCGTCTAATTTGATTTTACTAATTTGATTTGCGCGAGATGTTGCCTGTTTTGCTTTGGATGCATTTGCAGAAAATCGTTTGACAAAAGATTGTAATTCATCAATCTTTGCTTTTTTCTTTGCATTATCCAAAAACAGTCTTTCTCGTGCTTGCGTCGATGCCGTCATAAAATCATCATAGCTTCCGGGGTATAATCTAAGTTCGCCATAATCGAGATCTGCCATATGTGTGCAAACACTGTTTAGGAAATGACGATCATGTGAAATAATAATCATGGTACTATTTCGAGAGTTTAAAATTTCTTCTAACCAACGAATTGTATTAATGTCCAAATTATTAGTGGGCTCGTCCAAGAGTAAAATACCCGGATCTCCAAATAGGGCTTGGGCTAGTAAAACACGAAGTTTCATTCCTGGTGCTAACGAACTCATGGGTTCATCATGTTGCTCTAAAGGAATGCCCACACCCAAGAGTAAATCTCCAGCATGTGATTCGGCCATATAACCGTCCATTTCTGCAAATTCAGATTCCAAATCTGCCACTCTCATTCCTTCTTCTTCGGACATATTAAGCAGTGCGTAAATTTTATCCCGTTCTTCTTTTACTTTCCATAAATCCCTATGCCCCATAATGACGCAATCTGAAATAATGATTTTTTCATAGGCATAATGGTCTTGGTTTAATTTGGCAACACGTTCATTAATATCAATTTTTACCGTTCCTGAAGTTTGGTCAACTTCACCGGTTAATATCTTCATAAAAGTAGATTTTCCAGATCCGTTTGCGCCTATGAGGCCATATCGATTACCTTTAGAAAAAGTGACAGAAATATCTTCAAAAAGTGGTTTGGAGCCATACTGCATGGCAATGCTTGTTGTTGAAATCAAAGATGTGCTCTTAGGGTTTGCGATTGACGGAATTCATCTTGAATGGGATTCAGTTCAATCATTTAAACATGGATTAAAAAAACCCCGTCAATATAGACAGGGTTTTTCCAGTGATCCGGGTGAGACTCGAACTCACGGCCAATGGCTTAAAAGGCCACTGCTCTACCA
>CAWVTW010000271.1:0-1623 GCA_963933175.1 uncultured bacterium | reverse complement strand
CATTTAGACCATTATAAGGATTCCATGTTTCCAGCCATGGATATTGATGGGACAGAATATTATGTAAAACCTATGAACTGCCCTCATCATCATAAGATATATGCAGCAACACCAAAAAGTTATCGAGATCTTCCTGTGAGATTAGCTGAATATGGCACCTGCTACCGTTATGAAAAATCCGGTCAATTATTTGGCTTAATGCGTGTTCGCAGCCTGCAAATGAATGATGCTCATATTTATTGCACCAAAGAGCAATTCAAGAAAGAATTCCTGGCTGTGTGTAACATGTACCTGAAATATTTTGAAATATTTGGCATTGAAAAATATTCTATGCGTTTGAGCCTACATGATTCAGAAGGATTAGGAAAAAAATATGTGAACGAACCTGAGTTGTGGTTAGAGACAGAACAATGGGTTCGAGAAGCGCTACAGGAAGGGTCAATAGAGTTTATAGAAGTTTTGGGTGAAGCAGCCTTTTATGGTCCCAAGATCGATGTACAAGTTTGGAGTGCCATCGGCAAAGAATTTACATTAGCTACAAATCAGGTTGATTTTGCTATTCCTGCAAAATTTGATTTAACCTACACAGATGAACATGGTAGTGAGCAAACACCCCTATGTATTCACCGCGCTCCCTTAGGAACACATGAACGATTTATTGGATTCCTGATTGAACATTTTGGCGGTAACTTCCCGCTATGGCTCGCACCAATTCAGGTAGCTGTTCTACCTGTTTCTGATAAAATATTAAATTATGCTTCAGAAGTTGAGACCACGCTTCGGGAAGCGGGAATTCGTGTAAAATTAAATGATCGTGCAGATAAAATTGGTGCTAAAATACGCCAGGCAGAATTAGAAAAAATTAATGTAATGTTGATTGTAGGTGAAAAAGAAGAAACAAATAAAAGTGTTTCTGTTCGTCGAAGATTTGAAGGAGATACAGGTGTATATCCTTTAAGTACTTTAATAGATCAACTTAATGAAGAAATCATAAATAGGAGATTCTCCCATAGCAAAGAAAAATAAGCAGCGACTGAATAACGATATAACTTCTGATGAAGTTCGGTTAATTTCAGAAACTGGAGAACAATTAGGTGTTGTCACTCTTGAAGCTGCATTAGAAAGAGCCCAAGATGTCGGATTAGATTTGATGGAAGTTGGCCCAGGTATGAAACCGCCAGTTTGCAAAATCGTTGATTACGGCAAATTAAAATACGAGGAAAAGAAGAAACAACAGCAGAGTAAAAAGAAACAGCATGTTGTTAAACTTAAAGAAATTCGGTTAAGACCGCGGATTGATGAGCATGATCTCATGACAAAATTGAACCGTGGCCGAAAATTTTTGGAAGATGGAGCGAAATTAAAGATCACTCTTATGTTCCGAGGTCGAGAATTGGCCCGTATTGACTTGGGGAAACTTGTTATGGACAGAGTCCTCGAAGAATTGGCAGATGTGGCAGAGGTCGAAAAGAATATTCCTTTGGAAGGCCGACGCATGTCAATAATCCTTAACGCAAAATAGGAGTGCTAGATGCCTAAGATGAAAACAAGACGGGGAGCCGCAAAACGGTTCAAGATAACAGGGTCTGGCCGAATTAAACGAAACAAAGCAAACCATAGACA
>CAWVTW010000270.1:0-1626 GCA_963933175.1 uncultured bacterium | reverse complement strand
AATTATTGACCATATCATATCTGTAAAATACAAAGATTCAATAAAGGTCACTTGCCAAATTATTTCCTTTTAAATCATTGGAGTCATTTCAATATTTACACCTTATTAAAATACTGTAAAGGCACTAAGGAAAATCTCTCTGGATGAATCAAGAGACGGGTTCATACTCATGATTGAAGTGTATTACCCCAGCCATAATTGCCGATCCAGACTCCGATATTGTATCGCTTCGCTAATATGACCAGAATCAATCTTTATTTTTCTATCCAAGTCAGCAATGGTACGAGATACTTTCAAGATCCTATCATAGGCACGGGCAGATAAACCCAATTTATCCATAGCTGTTCGTAGAAGTTCACTAGACTCATTGTCTAACCCACAATGAGTTTTTATATCCTGGCTTTCCATTTGGGCATTTGCGAAAAGATTTGCGGATTTGTTGAATCTTGACAACTGTACTTCCCTGGCCTTTTGGACCCTTGCCTGAATATCTTTTGAGGGTTCTCCTTCCTTCATATCAGCTAATTTCTGGAACGGAACAGCAGGTACTTCGATATGAATGTCGATCCTGTCCAAAAGCGGACCCGAAATTCGGCTCATATATCTTTGGATTATTTGTGCTGAGCATGCGCATTTATTCGTTGAATCTGTGGCGTACCCGCATGGACATGGATTCATGGCAGCAACGAGCATGAATTGTGCTGGATAAGTCAAGGTCAATGCTGCTCGAGCAATTGTCACCACACTATCTTCCAAGGGCTGTCGCATCACTTCCAAAACATGCTTTTTAAATTCCGGTAATTCGTCTAAAAACAAAACACCATGATGCGCTAAACTGACCTCACCCGGTTTTGGAATAGTACCGCCACCAATAAGGCCGGCGTCCGAAATCGTGTGGTGTGGAGATCGAAAGGGGCGGATGCTGACCAACCCTAGCTTATTCAATAAAATACCGGCCACTGAGTGAATTTTCGTTGTTTCAAGTGCTTCATCAAGGGTAAGGTCTGGTAGGATGGTTGGAATTCGTTTGGATAGCATAGTTTTTCCGCTTCCGGGAGGTCCCACCATGATCACATTATGCCCGCCAGCTGCTGCCACTTCCAAGGCTCGTTTTACCTGCTCCTGCCCTTTCACATCTGAAAAATCCCTTGAATAACTACTATGTTGTTTGAAATGTGACTTCACGTCCGTTTTTATGACTTTTTTCTCAATCACCCCATTCAAGATATTGACCACTTCATTTAGGGATGAAGCACCTACAACCTTTACGCCTTCGACCACGGATGCTTCCTTTGCATTCTGTTCAGGAACGATGATTCCGGGAATTCCATTTTTCTTGGCACAAATAGCTATGGGCAGGACACCCTGGATTGGACGAATGGAACCATCTAATGCCAATTCACCCATCAAAAGGATCTTATTTATATAATCTTCACTCACCTCACCAATCGCTGATAAAAGACCAATTGCAATGGGCAAATCAAAGGCAGATCCTTCTTTTCGGATATCTGCTGGAGCAAGATTGACCGTAATATGTTTTCCAGGAAGTTTATACCCGCTATTTTGGATCGCAGCTGAGACACGCTCTTTGCTTTCCTTTACCGCTCCTTCTGGTAAACCTACTGT
>CAWVTW010000269.1:0-1626 GCA_963933175.1 uncultured bacterium | reverse complement strand
CCAAGTATGGTAATTTCTCTAAAGAGCCTTACATGGATATTATTCTCCCGTCTGTTCTGGATCCGGATATGGCGCCACCAGGGAAACACGTTATGTCCTGTTTTGTCCAGTATGCCCCATACAATATTAATGGCGGGTGGAATGACCAGAAACGTGAAGCCTTTGGTGATGCCGTGATCAATACCATCGCCCGGTTTGCGCCCAATATCAAAGATATCATTTTACACCGGCAGGTGCTTACACCAGCAGACTTGGAAACCACATTCGGCCTTACAGAAGGAAATATCTTTCATGGAGAATTAACGCTCCAGCAATTGTTCGCCATGCGCCCAGCCGTGAAATGGGCAGACTATACAACGCCTATCAAAAACTATTATCAGTGCGGATCGGGAACTCACCCCGGTGGTGGAATCACAGGTTCACCGGGTGAAATGGCAGCAAAAAAGATCTTGGGAGAATGGTAATGGAACGGTTTGATATTATTGTTATCGGCGGCGGTATAAACAGTCTGGTCACCGCATCCCTGCTTGGTAAAGCCGGCAAAAAAGTGATTGTGATTGAAGCCAGAGATCAGATTGGAGGATTGGCATCCACTGAGGAATTTGCACCAGGTTTTCGGTGCAATATGATCAATGATACAGTAAAATGGATTGATCCACGTGTTATGAAAGATTTAAACCTGGAAGCGAATGGGTTAGCAATACTCCAACCTGACGTGGTGCGGGTTGCCCTTAGTGAAAGCGGTGAGAATATTTCTTTTAATCGCGATCCGAAACTGACCGCTGCATCCATTGCAAATTTTTCACAAAAAGATGCAAATTCCTGGCAAGCATTCATAGAATACATTGAAAAACTTGCCCAATTCCTGGAACGTCTTTACCAACTTACACCTCCGGAACTACCAAATATTGGGTTGTCTGAAATATTGCCCATGCGGTTAATGCTGGGCCCTGTGTTCAAACACGGGACCAGAGGGTTGGTAGACCTCATGCGGGTGGCACCCATGATGATGCCAGAACTGGCGGACGAATGGTTCGAGAATGAATTAGTCCGAAGTGCAATATCCATGGCAGGAATAAATCATTTGTCATTCGGCCCCTTTGCCGCAGGGACGGGGTATAACTTGTTGCATCAGCATGTCCATGCAGATGGTGTTTTCCATAATTCCCAATTTGTAAAAGGCGGTACGGGGCAATTAGCACAAGTGCTGGCATCAGTTGCTGAATCAAACAATGTTGAGATCCGCACAGGTTCAAAAGTAAAATCCATTGATATGAAAAATGGGCGTTGCAGTGGTATCTCATTAATTGATGGAGAACCCATTCAAGCAGACCGGGTTGTGTCTGGACTTGATCCGAAAAATACATTTATGAATTTGGTAGGCATATCAAATCTGAATCCAAATTTCCATACTCAGTTAAATAATATTCGTTATCGGGGCAGTACGGCTCGAGTTCATTTTGCCCTTAATAAACTTCCCGAGATCAATGGCATATTGAAAGATCAAATGAAAACCGTATTTTCTATTGGACCATCCATCGAATACCAAGAACGGGCATCTGATTCAGTGAAATACGGCACCATTGCCAATAACCCAACCGTTGAATTCACCATTCCATCCTTGAT
>CAWVTW010000268.1:0-1634 GCA_963933175.1 uncultured bacterium | reverse complement strand
AAGATTCATTAATGAATATTAAAAATTCTGAAGAAACTGATTCGGATCAATTGCTACAACTACTCCATGCATTTGTTGATATTGCTAATGCAGATGAATTCATTCATGAAAATGAATTATTACTTATAAAAATTGCGGTAGCCATATGGGAATTAGATGTGGAAATCAACAAACCAAAATCAGGTGATCGATTAGAAATTCAAAAATAAGAATTATCCTGTAATCGATAGTATTAACCGATCAAAACTATTAACAACAATGTTTTTAACGGGTCAGGGCAAAAAAGAATGCTTGGGTCAGGTTAGATATATCCCCGCTGGCTGTTGCCAGGTTTTGCACCGCTGATTTTGCAACTTCAAAATAAACAGAACCACCAATTTCCGGGTTATTTTTGACAATATTTGAAAAATCTTCTAGTGTGAGAATTCCATATTTCACAGGAGTCATTGCATGAACATGAGCCGTTCGAATTGCATCGTCTAAGACAAGCGAAAATTCACCAATTCCAAATGCGGGAGCCTCAACAACAAATACAGTTGGTTCTGTAATCGGATCTGAAGTGGGCGGTGGGTCCGTTGTTTCCAGCCTTATAATAGGCTTCCTGGATGTGGCAATACCACTAGCAGTTTTCACCATCATATTTTTTGAAACTTCAACCTGCCCTTGGAAAACAAGAACCATGGTATCGCCTGTGTCACCTTCCGTGAGTAATTGGTCTTTAGGCTGACATTCCTGAATTTCAACCACAGAAGCAATTTTTTCGCACATATCTTTTGGGACTTTACTGAAATGATTAATCTTTTGAATTTGTTCTGCTGTAGGATTCATAATTTACCTCAAAACCAATGCGCTATGTTTTTCATCAACTTTATAGTCATCTGGTGGGTTGATCTCCACAACCACATGCTCATCGCTGGTTAAATTAACACCAGCACCTTCCAACTGCTCCTTGATCATGCTACGTATGAGAGGGCTACCACTTTCTCCCATTTGATCATCCAAACTAAAACCGGCCTTTCGGATAGCGTATCCAACAAGAAGCCAATTGTATTTAAATTTATAAAAAGCAGATATCTTATTATGAGACTGTTTATTCAGACTTTTTGGAATTTTAACTTCTTGAAGGCCCTTGTCCTTTTCTTCTTGTAAAATCAAGTTATCAAAAAATTGCGGGACACCTGGGTCTGTTACATGTTTCGCCAATAGATGAGGCACATGATCATCGGGAATCACAATTTCGTTGGCATTGGCACGTTCAAGGTGAGAGACAGTTTCGGTGTCCAATACATGAGCAATAACATTACAAGATTCAGAAATAGATTTCGCTGTCAAACATGTTAAGACCGTTTTATCTTCGTCGGGTTCCTCATGTGGTAATAGGCCAGAATTATCGGGTATAATCATAAAAGTGCCCGCTTTTTCCAAGAACGCTTTCCGTAACACAGATTCATGGGTAAAATTTTCCGGAATGTGGTGGATATCGAGCCTTTCATACCCTGTTGTAGCACGTTGAATAATATCACGGTCTGTTACGTTAACCAATATAACAGTATCGGTTGCATCAACGTTGGCATCAATTAGTTTCAAAATCGATGGAACATATGAATTCCATCCTGCAATGACCAAATGGCCGT
>CAWVTW010000267.1:0-1634 GCA_963933175.1 uncultured bacterium | reverse complement strand
ATTTCTGAACCCATAGATCCAATTGTTTGGTGGATCGAAAACACAACCCCTCTCGAATTCAGGGACGCAATTCAAGAAGGCGTATTGGCATGGAATAAGGCGTTTGAGAAAGCGGGATTTCATAATGCGGTCCAAGTAAAAATACAACCAGATGATGCGGCATGGGATGCGGGTGATATTCGTTATAACGTCCTTCGGTGGACGTCTTCTCCAAATCCGCCTTTTGGTGGCTATGGCCCCAGTTTTGTCAATCCAAAAACGGGCCAAATTCTTGGAGCAGACATTATGCTGGAATATGTATATTTCACAAATCGGGTCAAGTATGAAGAGCTTCATCGAACTTTTGATTCAGATTCAGAGTTTAAATTGGGCCCCGCAAACACCTGCCTTGCTGGGGATTATTTACATCAGGGAAACTTATTTGGAATGGCGGTTTTAGGCTCAGTAGATGGTTTTTCACAGTTGGAGCAACATCGGTTGATTTATGAAAGCCTGGTAAAATTAACCCTTCATGAGGTGGGGCACACCCTGGGATTAAACCATAATTTTTATGCTAGCCACCTTCATAGTTTCAAAAATATTCACGACAGGATAATTACAGAACCGTTGGGACTAACATCGTCAGTCATGGATTATGTGTCTGCGAACGTGAATGATAAACCAAAACATCACGGCCAATTTTACTCCACAACACCGGGACCATATGATGTTTGGGCTATCGAATTTGGGTATACACCACTCCTTGAGAGTCCAACAGATGAAAAGGAACGTATAGAATTATTATTAAGTCAATCTACAAAAAATGAATTAGGTTTTGGCAATGACGCAGACGATATGCGATCACCCGGAAAGGGAATTGATCCAAGAATTAATGTGTCTGATATGAGCGCAGATCCGGTAGCATACGCACAACAAAGGATGGATATTGTTCGGTCTCTTTATCCCGGATTGAAAAAAAGATATGAACGACCCGGTGAATCTTATCATGCCTTCACGGATGCCTTTTCTATTTTAAATCGTGAATATAGTAATTCTGCTATGGTGATTTCCCGCTATGTTGGTGGTGTATTTCTGGACCGTTCTCTGGTGGGGCAGAAGGGTAGCCAAAAACCCTTTCGGCCCGTTCCACAGGGAAAGCAAAAATGGGCCATGACACTTTTGGGAAAATATATATTTGCACCCAACGCATTTGAAACTCCAGAAGGAATTATGAATCATCTCCAATGGGAGCGCCGTGGATTTAGCGGTACGCGGGACCCAAAACTCCTCGACATGTACCTGGGGACGCAAAAAAACATTCTAAATCATTTCTTTCATGTGAATGTTTTAAAAAGAATTTCAGACACGGAATTGTATGGGAATAGCTATGGCCTGAATGAAATGATGTTAGATTTGACAATAATATGTTTTTCTGCTGATGCCGGTACAAGCGTTAATGCTGTTCGCAGGAATTTGCAGATAGAGTACACAGAGCGGTTAATCCGTATAGTTCAAAACAAAGGAAAAGCTAAGTACGGTCATTTGGCCGTTGCTTCTGCTTTTGAAAATCTGAATAAGGTAAAAAAATACACTTTAAAATCATATGGGATGGATGAGGCAACCAAGGCCCATAGAAAGTATTTAACTTATCGGAT
>CAWVTW010000266.1:0-1641 GCA_963933175.1 uncultured bacterium | reverse complement strand
TGGAAAAAATCAGACCAGGCTACTGCCATAAATCCACCGGAAAAAATGTACATAACCACAATCCCAAAACCGATGGCAATTCCGGTATAATAATCGATCCCCAGAAAAGATTCGAAAGTTTTTCCCGTAATATCAATCTGGGCGCTCACATAGATCACCACAAAAAGGGAGAGCGCCGTAGCAGCAACAATCCGAATTGTGTGCGTGGTGGATTTAAAATGACTCACCAAGAAATCAGGGATTGTGATGGAATCATATTCGTCGGTCATACGCTTGAATTTCTTGGCCATGTATTGCCAGGAAAGCCACACGCCGATGACTTCTCCCACAACGATCCATAGAGCGCTTACGCCCATCATGGCGCCCATTCCCGTAACACCAATCAGGAGCCAGCCTGATTCTCCTGTGGACCGAGCCGAAAGGGCGGCAATCCAATAGCCCAGCTTTTTTCCACCTACGTAATAATCAGATATGTTGGAAACACGTTTAGACGCAAAAAATCCGATGCCCAGCAGAATTAAGAAATAAAGAGAAAGAATAATAAGTTTAAGAATCATAAGTTGTCTTCTTCTTTGGGTAAGATCACCTTCATGGTTGGATAGGGAATTTGAATATTATTCTGTGAGAATAGTTTATAAATCTCTGTGTTCACGGCATCTACAGTCCGGCCACGAATTTCAGGTTTATGAATCCAGAACAGGAGTTGAAGCTTGAGACCGTGGTCACCAAATTCACGAAATCGTACACGGGGTTCCGGCGTATTTAAAACATTTTCATTTGCCTGCGCAATAGAAACCAAAACATTTTTTACATGATCTATGTCTGAATCATAAGCCACATGGATGGTAATTCGCACCCGTTCGGTTTCACCGGGGCCACCGCTTTCATTCACAATCTTGGATGCGGCAATAACAGAATTAGGTATGGTTATCTCAATATCATCCCGGGTCATGAAGCGGGTGGACCGCAGTCCCATTTGTTTTACATAACCCCGTTCTCCCGTGTCTAATAAAATATAGTCTCCTTCCTTGAAGGGTGAATCAGCCATGAGAAAAATGCCGGCGAAAAAATTGGCCACCGTATCTTTCGCAGCCAAACCCAAAACAACACCCAATACACCAGCCGATGCCAGGATGCCATTAATATTAATGTCCCAACTTAAGAAAATGAAATAAATGCCAAACAGGCCAATACCGATCTTGCCCAAATTATTAAAAAGCGGCAGTGTTTTTTTCTGCAGGAGTGGATTGGTTGTTTTCTTCGATGCCCATTCCATGGAGACCACTAATCCTTTCATCACAATTACCAACCAAATTAAAATGGTGATTGTTTTAAAAATGCCGACTAATGCAAAATCAAGATATTCCGGGAGTCCCGCCGTTTTAACTGCGACGGAGAATCCAATAAAAAGAATGGTATAAAAAATGGGGCGATGCAATAACTGAAGAATCTGGTCATCGAGACTTGTTTGGGTTTTATCAACGATTCGTTTAAAAATTCGTGTAAAAATTACATCCGTTATTTTTGCAGCAATCACAGCCCCCCAAACAATCAGGACACTTTGAAGGATCGGATTGGCAAACGCCGCACCGTAATTCTCTTGGAACCAACTCATCATAGCCCCAAATATAAAACAAGTCG
>CAWVTW010000265.1:0-1644 GCA_963933175.1 uncultured bacterium | reverse complement strand
GCCTGCTGGTGTCAGGTTTATTAACGTTTGTTTATCTTCATCAGAAACTTTCAACCCCGATACAAATTTTGCCATGGATTCCGCATTAATGGATTGTCCCTGCGTCAATTCTTTTAGCTTTTCGTAGGCGTCCCGTTTTCCGCTTTTCCGCAAGATTGTCTGGATTGCTTCGGCCAGCACTTCCCAATGATTATCCAGCTCTTTTGACATTTGGACTTTGTTAATAGTAATCCGGTTCAATCCTTTTAAAATATTTTGCAGGGCTAAATAGGAATGTCCCAAAGCCACACCATGGTTTCGCAAAGTAGTTGAATCAGTGAGGTCCCGCTGCATCCGAGATATGGGCAATTTCAACGCGAGATGATTTAAAAGTGCATTAGCAATGCCCATATTGCCTTCGGCATTTTCAAATTGAATTGGATTGATTTTATGGGGCATGGTGGATGAGCCAACTTCGCCAGCCACTTTTTTTTGTCTAAGAATTCCGCGACTAATATAATACCACATGTCTCCACATAAATCAGTCAATATAGAATTCACGAGAATGATTTGGCGATAGCTTTCTGCCAGCGAATCGTGGGGTTCAATCTGTGTGGTGACTAAATTAGGTTCAAGCCCAAGAGATTTAATGAATTTAGATGAGAAGCCTATCCAGTTTATTTTTGGATATGCCGCCATGTGGGCGGACCATGTGCCCGTGGCGCCACCAAGTTTTCCCAACAATTTATGGGTTTTGATTTGATAGACTTGTCGATCAAGGCGAGCGCAAAAGACAGCTAGTTCTTTTCCAAATGTGGTGGGCGTTGCTGGCTGACCATGTGTCAGCGCCATCATAGATGCATTTTTATATTTCCGAGCGAGTTTTTTCAAGTCTTTATGTACGGACTGAAGCTCCGGCAGATAAACCCGATTCAGGCCATCTTGCCACATGAGTGAATATGACAAATTATTTACATCTTCCGACGTTAAGGCAAAATGAACCCATGGATGAAGTGCTTTTTTTGTTTTGCCTTGAATGTAATACTCAACGGCTTTCACATCATGATTGGTCGTTGTTTCGATCTCTTTGATCTTTTCTGCATCGGCCGAATTAAAATTCTCATAAATTTTTTGCAGACGTAATTGCTCATCTTTGGAAAAACGCGGAAGCTCTTTAATTCCTTTTTCATTACCCAGTGCAATAAGATATTCAATTTCCACCTTAAGTCGATAGCGCATGAGCGCCTTTTCTGAAAAATAAACAGAAAGGTTTTTTACACTATTATTATAGCGCCCATCTAATGGTGAAATAGTGTTTAATTGACTAGACACCAAAAATTCTTTTAACCGCTAAAGCACAATTTCCTGGATCAAGAATAGTCAATACTGGCGTATTGCTTGGCATTTGGAGCGTGGAATGGATGTTCACCATCATATCCGCTTTATCCGAAAAGGGCGGACATCCCAAAGTCGGGAATTCCGAATTTGCGGCGACGAACCCAGACAGGGCATTGGAACGGCCAGCAATGGTGATATACACAATATCCTTTTCGTCTTTATTAGCGGTTAAAATATCTAAAACTTTCAATGGCTGTTTGTGTGCAGATGCCGCATGCTGTTCCCATGTGATGCCGTATTCATCCAGTTTATCCGTGATCTTCTTTG
>CAWVTW010000264.1:0-1648 GCA_963933175.1 uncultured bacterium | reverse complement strand
TTTGATTATTTAATCGCATGTATTGTAAAGATGAATAATCATTGAAGTCTATAATCGGCGAATTAATGGAAATAGAATCTAGATCAAATTGAATTTCAGTTGATTTGAAATTAGTATCAAATTCTGGTAACCATGTTAAGTATACCTGATCGGGATTATCCATATTATAAGCCATCAAATAAGAAATTGAATCGGGTGGAGTAATATCAGAAATTGTTTCCCAATGAATTAAATAGTTGTCTACTGCTTGGATAAAAGGTTGGTAATAATCACGTATCATTGAAAAATTGTGAACGTTGGTTGGATAAAATCCCTGAGAGTAAACTATTTCATCAGCTACATCCAAGTTATCAAATAACATGGGCTTTTCATCCATTTCTACTTGGACCCAAGATTCGTAAACAGAATATCCATTAACCAAGTCCTGTAGATGGGTCATTTGATGACCATTTTGTATTCCATTGAGACTCGTTGAATTTCGAATGGTGAATTCATCATATCCATTGTCATAATTAAAAATATCATCATAATAGGCTTCATAATATTCTGAAACATGAACTGGATCCGGGTTATTAAATTGATTTTCCGTGATCGGAAATTCTTCCGTGAAATTAATAATGTCAAAATGATCATCTGTAATATCCCGAATAGGTTTATTGGTGAAAGTATTCGACGCACCAGCTGCGAGTATCACTGAATATCTTGTTGAATGAGATGCATTATCAAAACTATGGATTGCAAGTACCAATGGCCAATGAGGTTGAGTATTGATCAGGGGCTCCGTTACGGCCTCTTGAAATTTTTGAAAAATGGTATATTCATATCGTGATGGATCAGAATGTGATTTACTGTTCGTATAGGTTCCCTCTGCGGACCATTCAACTTCACGGCCAGTTCCATTTATCATAAATCCAAATGCATCAATTTCAAGAAAAAGGTCCATAGCAATATAAGGTGCAATAAAATCATCACAGGGATGGGGAACTTGGATCAATACTTGTTCACGAGAAGCATTTGGATTTATGATGTATAATCCCCAGCTATTTCGAAAGCTCCCGATTACATCATCTTCCGGTATGGCGATCTGATTTTCATCTACAAAGGAAGTATCAATTTGTTCTCTTAAAAGATGGAATGTTTTATTGAGTGTTGTATCTTCAAAAATGACTAACTCATAAAAAAATGAATCCAATGAATCCTGTAGAAGGGAGTCCACCAGAGTTGTATCGCCATTAACAAAATGGGAGAGTATGGTTTCCCAATAAACAAGGGTTTGGGAAAATTCCGATAATTTATTATGATGACCAAAACCATCAGTTTGCACATCTAACCATTCAGGACCATAATCGTTATATCCTTCACTTGCGATGCCTTCCGTTACATGACTAACCCAATTATCATAGGCACTTTCAGGTGCAGTTCCACCGAAAAATTCAATTAAATCACCAGACTCGTAGACGATATCTGCCCGCAATGAGAGAAGGGAAAGGATGGTTATAAGTGATCTTTTCATTTGGAAATAAGTGAGAATGTACTGGGATTCAAGAATAACTTCAAAATATCTCTATGGATAATATTGAATGTCTGAAATGAATAGTAGAGCTAAATAACTTATATTGACATAATATTTCCTTGTGATGTTTATTTT
>CAWVTW010000263.1:0-1652 GCA_963933175.1 uncultured bacterium | reverse complement strand
ATTTCTCTTACTAATTCAATGGGAATAAAATCGTAATTTCAATTTCAAATTTTATGGGAATTTTATGAAAAAATTAGGACCTGATTTTTACAATATAACCGACCTCCTTACGGAAGAAGAACTCCTGATTCAGCAAACGGCGTATGATTTTGTACAAACAGAATTTATGCCGGTAATCAATGAACATTATGAGAATTCAACATTTCCCATGGAACTCGTACCCAAATTAGGCGAATTGGGATTTATGGGGTCTGCCTTACCGGAATCATCCGGTGGTGCTGGCGTCAGTAATGTGGCCTACGGGCTCATCCTTCATGAACTGGAACGGGGCGATTCGGGCCTGCGATCTTTTGCAAGCGTCCAGGGGGCTTTGGTCATGTATCCCATCCATGCCTACGGTTCCGATGAACAAAAAACCAAATGGCTCCCAGAACTGGGTGCAGGAACCAAGATCGGCTGTTTCGGACTAACGGAACCTAACTTTGGTTCTAATCCCGGTGGTATGGCGACACGATGTAAACGAGATGGTGATGGCTGGATCATTAATGGCAATAAAATGTGGATCACCAATGGATCTTTGGCAGATGTATCTGTTGTGTGGGCTCGGGATGAAGATGGCCTTGTTCGTGGATTCTTATTAGAAAAGGGAATGGAAGGATTCACAACCAGTGATATTCATGGAAAATTGAGTCTCCGCGCTTCCATTACATCTGAACTTTCTATGGCGAATGTAAGGGTCCCAGATTCTGCGCGGCTCCCTAATATTGAAGGATTAAAAGGGCCGCTGGGTTGTTTGACCCAAGCACGGTATGGCATTGCCTGGGGAATGGTAGGTTGCGCAATAGATTGCTATAATACAGCTTTAGACTATGCAAAGGAGCGAAAACAATTCTCCAAGCCTATCGGCGGATATCAATTAATTCAGGCTAAATTGGTAGAAATGGTTACACGGATTACAGAAGCGCAATTGTTGGTGTATCGATTGGGAAGATTAAAAGATGAAGGGAAGATGACCTTTCAGCAAGTATCCATGGCAAAGCGGAACAACTGTGTTATGGCCCGGGATGTGGCGAGAGTAAGCCGGGAGATACTGGGTGCAAACGGCATAACAGAAGATTATTCACCTATGCGTCATATGGCGAATATTGAATCAGTTTATACTTACGAAGGCACCCACGAAATGCATACATTGATCCTAGGGCAAGATGTGACTGGGCTGGCTGCATACGACTCTTAAAATCTCTGATACCAAAACAGGAATTATAAATAGTGTTTTTTGTTGTTGCGTTAGGAGTGTTGTGGTTAATCCACGGTTATGTTGCCTGGCGCACTATACCTGCAATGGGGCTTTCTTTATCTTATACTCTTTTAGTTTACATAACGGTATTTATTTTTAGTCTTTTACCCGTTGTACCGATTGTGCTCCGAATGAGTGGAAACGAATCAAAAATTATTGATAAATTTTCTTTATTGGGCTATACGAGTCTAGGCTTTTTCACCCTATCTTTTGTTTTTTTATTTACAAAGGATTTTATTATTCAGTTCATATCTATTTTTAGTAATCTAGTTGATACTGAGCAGCCAATTGATAATTCAAAAAGAGACTTTATTAAAAAGTCTATCACTCTGGGTATAATTGGTATATCGGGTAC
>CAWVTW010000262.1:0-1653 GCA_963933175.1 uncultured bacterium | reverse complement strand
TTAGAGCATCCCGTGAAGATACCACCACAATTTGGTTCGAAGATTTTGAAGGGGATATCTCAGGATGGATCATAGACTCCCAGTGGGAATTAACTGAGACAGAATCTAACAGTCCTACCCACAGTCTTTTTATAGACGATAGTAATTATGATACTGTTTCTGCAATCATTTCTCCAATTATGACTTTCCCCGAGATAGATGAAAATTCAGGAATCAGTTTTTCCTTTGCATTGAATTGTAACTTACCTGATTCTGATGGAGATGGTGATGGTTATCTTGAAGATTACTATTTTTGCGAAGTTGCTGATATTGGCAATTCCCCATGGCACCCATCTGAAAATAATGCTTTTGAAGGAAATTCTTGGTGGTGTGGCAGCGAAGATGTGGGCGGCTATCTGGACGGCTGGCTACAGTTCCTTGATACGCCAGATATAGATGTTCCTGCTGAAGGGACAACTGATTTAACATTTAAAATGTTCTATGCCATTGAGATTCCCGGGGATTACCCTCCTTATAATGGATGGGATGCAGCTAATATCAGGATATCGACTGATAATTTTGCTACCTGGGATGTTTTAAATGGTGCACCCGCTTATGATTTTACCAGTGGTTATGGTTGGGGATATAATGGAGAAGGTGTAGATATTCCTGGCTGGGGCGGCTATAGCGGTGGTGATGCACCCGGTGATTGGGTCGATGGAACGTTTGACTTAAGTGCTTATGCGGGAGAAAATGTAAAGATACGCTTTGCTTTTGGATCCGACCCATCCTATTCGACCATAGATGATCCATCCATTATCGGATTTTTTGTTGATAATGTTGAAGTCTCCAATTCATCATCTGGTGTTCTTTTCACAGATAACGGGGACGACCAGACTTCCATGACACCACAGGGTATTGCATGGAATCAAGTATTTTATGATTATGGGGATATTACACGCCCAGGTGGTCTAGGTTGGGATACTTATGATCCCGGTGATCCTTTTAACGGAAATATTATGCTTGACCTTTCTGATTTAGCCGGTTCCGATGTTCGGTTCCGATGGAGAGTTCGACTCGATGATAATGATGATGGCGGTGATGGTGATGGGTTTTTTATAGATGATATCCATGTTTGGCAAGTTAATTACAATGTAATACCTACGGTTCAAAATCTAAATATATATAGTGAAGACAGCCAGGTCTCACTTACTTGGGATATGCCACCATCAGAATCTTACGATAACGATGAAGTTGCAAATGATGATGGTGCACCTGAAAATAGTTGGGCTTGGGGCGTAGAAACAGTCAAGTATGCATCTGTTTTTGATATGCCCTATGGGACCGAATCAGTGGTAGTCCATTCTGCTAGTTTTGCTCCAAACTCTTTAGATGATCAACCCATTTCGGCAGAAATTGAAGCATATAATGTGTCTCCCATAGGTGTCCCTGAAACGGTACCTGTTTATACGACAACTGCTACGTTAGAAGATGAGGCCTGGACCAGCGTCGAATTTCCAGATTGGACTTTTGCAGGTGACTTTCTCATTGCATTGGTCGTTGATTCCACAGTTTATATGAGTATTGATGAGGATGCAACTACTGCCTATTCTTATATCGCCAGTCCGGATTTTGGTTCGGATGACTGGTTTCGGATTAATGATATTCTGGATA
>CAWVTW010000261.1:0-1653 GCA_963933175.1 uncultured bacterium | reverse complement strand
GGGCAAACTGTAGTATGGTTCAATAAAAAACTACTTGGGAAAAGTGATTTTCTTATACCACTGATCAATTCCAGCCTAAGCATTCGTTCCGCAAGCTATATTCGTAATTCTACAATTGTACACGTTGTACTGGCCAATAACTCAGACGCACCCTACATCCTTCGAAATGAAAGTAAATATGATTTTTATAATAATACGGATTTGATCATGGTTCCTCCCCATGGTGAAGCCATAATTGATGTAAGAACTATAGATAAAAAAAGAAAGTTTGAGATGCAGTTCGAAGTTCTGAACGCTTTAACTGCACCGGCAACACATCCTGTATTCAGAATCTTAGTAAGACCAAAACAATAATAATAATTCACTTATTATAGGTAATTTTCAGACTGCCTATCCGAGGTATTTTACAATATTTAACCATAACCGCTGGAAAGAGTCATATCCAACTAAATAAATGCGAACGATTTAAATGAAAAAAATAATTATGTACTTTAATGATAAAACTGTATCCATTGGGATACTTGTATTTTCACTCTCTAGTTTTGCTTTTAGCCAGTGGCCCGGTGCCGGTGGTAAAATGCCTGCCATCGGTGTTGTAAATGGTTCGGTAATAGATTCCACTTCAGGCCTACCCATTGAATATGCTTCAATCTCTTTGGTCAATATGCGCTCTGATGAAGTTGTGACTGGCGCACTATCAGATAAAACAGGCAGGTTCAATATCCGTGAAGTACCTTTGGGAAGATATCGGGCAGTGGTGGAATTCATTGGCTATGCAGCAAAAGAGATATCACCTATTAATATTTTTCCTGGTGAAGGAGGCGGTATTAAGCATGATCTGGGGAGTGTGAAGCTTCAAATTTCATCTATTAACCTTACTGCTGTGGAAGTTTTGGGAGAGAGCCAGTTCATTCAGACCATTGATAAACAAATTTTTACTGTAGGAAAGAACTTGGCTGCTTCCGGTGGATCTGGCGAAGATGTTTTGAATCAAGTACCCACAGTAGCCGTAGATATTGATGGTAATATCACTCTTCGTGGCGATGCAAATGTAACTGTCCTAATAGATGGTAAAAAAGTGGGCTTTGATCGTAGGTCCATGGTTGACAACCTGCAGGCATCCATGATTGAGAAAGTAGAAGTTATTACCAATCCATCTGCAAAGTACGACCCAGACGGTGTGGGCGGTATTATTAATCTTGTTCTTAAGCGAGGTGCATTTGAAGGGTTTAACGGCAGCACATCTCTTTCAGCTGGTGAATATAATAAGAATAACATCAGCGGAAATTTGAACTTTCGAACGGATACCTGGAACGTTTTTAGCAGCACCAGTTACCGAACGGGCGAGCGATATAGTAAGGGTTTAAGACAATTCGATTACACCTATCTTGACACAAGTGAGGGCGTCAGGTATCTGTACCAGGACACAAAAAGAATTAGAAATTCTGATAATATTTCATTCCGTTTTGGCGGTGACCTTTACCCTACCCCGAACAGTACGATCAGTTATACATCTACCTTTAGTAATAGAGACCAAGATAGCCAAGAGATCGTTGAGACAACTAGACCAGTCAGCAGCATATTGGATGTACAAGAAAATGGGTTGGAAAATGAATGGGACCATTCTTTATCCTACGAGAACAAATTTAATTC
>CAWVTW010000260.1:0-1666 GCA_963933175.1 uncultured bacterium | reverse complement strand
CTGGTGCAGCTCTCTACGTTTTCATGGATGTCGTTTATTAAGACTAAGAACAGATATGTGGGCCCAATACTGTGCCGTGGTTTGAAATAATCCCATTGAGTTACGGGTGCACACAACCATTGCGCGTTGTGTGTGTTCCTATGGGAAATCACTCTCGCGAAAACGGCAATAACTAGAGTTCTTTACCGATTTGAGATATAAAATTTGACTATAATATAAGAATCCGTTGCCTCCAACTTCTATCAAAATTTCAGACCGGTTTTTTGGATTAGAATTTTCACAATCGGCCCTTATTTTGACAGGGCGCTGATAAAGTATTTTGTTTGGGTTACCCTGAATGATCACACTGAGGTCGCATTGGACCCATTCTGCCTAAATATAATCTATGGTCACATGTCTACATCCAGAAGTAATTATAACCCCATTAAAGCTTGAAATCAGAAATTACAGAATCCCAAAGTAGGCCCCAGCCAGAAAAAGACTGATGAAATGGCCCGCTAAATATATATATATATATTTTTTAAATGTTGATTGCAAAAGCTGAAATTGTGTGTGCAAGTAGCTATGATACTTATGTTTGACTGGTGAGAGTATCAACAATTATTTCAACTGGTCGCGGGGTCATCCGGGGTCACAAAGGTCGGGCCATTTCAAGATTTATTTCTGGCTGGGGCCTACTTTGAGACTCTGTAATTTCTGATTTAAAGCTTTAATGGGGTTATAATTACGTACGGATGTAGACCTGTGCCCATAGATCATATTCAGGGAGAATGGGTCCCATGTAACCCCTAGTGTTCATTCGGGGTGACCCCAAAAATTGCCCAAAAAAAATATCGCTGATTCTGGACCCTACTTTAGACAATCATAACTTGAAATCTAAAGATGATACATTAAATCTGACTGCAGATTCATTGAATTTGGCAAAAAGTAAGTAAGAATACCAATTTTCAGCTCTTTGCCTGGTCCGTAACTGAAAATATGGCATTCTGAAATCCGGAAAATTTCAAAATTTCACTTTTCGCGAATTCAAGCAAATTTCAAACGACCATATCTCAAAAACGGCATGGAGTATGATTTTTATATTTTGCATGTGTTCAATTGAGCGACATATCATCATTCTGAACAAATTTCAATGAAATCTAAGGGGGTCACCTGGGGACATGGAATGACCCACATTCAAGTCAAGTTTGGTTCGGATAATTCTACATTCACGCTCGGATCACAGAAGCGGAAGTGGTCGAGTGAGTGTCAATATTCCCATTGAATTACACGTAAAAAACAACAATCGCATGACATCCACACGGTTGTCGAGTGAGAGATATTATTCACATTGACTTACACGTAAAACACAATCGTCACACATACATCCGGTATACATGTACGCGCGAGTGTGGCTGAGTGAGACAAAGTGGAAGTGGTATGTATGGTGATGTGATTGTATGCTGCAGTACGGTGATGAAGTTGTTGTCGGACGGTTTGTGATGGGCGAGTGGTGGTGAGTGGTGTACGAGTGACGGTTTGTGATGTGCGAGTGGTGGTGAGTGGTGTACGAGTGGTGGTGAGTGCTCACATATCACCGTGCATACACACACACCACCACACATACAAATCACCGTCACACATACATCACTCACCATCACACAAATATCCGATATAGCTTTCCGTA
>CAWVTW010000259.1:0-1668 GCA_963933175.1 uncultured bacterium | reverse complement strand
AAAACCTTTCATTTGTTTTAATAATTGGGAGTGGATTAGGTTGTTATTTATTTAAAGATAAGAAGAAATAAGTATAAAATGAAAAAACTCTACCCATTATTATCTGTATTATTTTTGATTTGGGGTTACGAAGAGAAGACAGATGTTAAAAATTCTGGAGTGGTTGATGACTCATCCAACTAAAGTAACCTTATGGGGAAAAGTATATTCAATAGAAAATACCACTGAATTACATTTAAACAATCGGGGACTCATAGGTTCTATTCCGCCCGAGATAGGGAATTTGACTAATCTAACTCAATTGTATTTATCCGGTAATCAACTCACAGGTTCTATTCCGCCACAGATAGGGAATCTGACAAATCTGACGTATTTGAGTTTACGGGATAATCAACTCACAGATTCTATTCCACCTGAGATAGGTAATCTTGTCAATCTGTGGTATTTGAATTTAAGGATTAATCAATTCACAGGAGAAATTCCACCCGAGATAGGGAATTTGACCAATCTGACTTGGTTGAGTTTAGGATATAATCAACTCACAGGTTCCATTCCATCGGCGATAGGTAATCTAACCAGTTTGACTTATTTGGATTTAGGAAGGAATGCTCTCTCAGGAGTGATTCCAGAAAGTATTTGTGATTTGAATATTGATTGGAGTAATAATAATCTTTTCAACATTCACTACAACCAACTCTGTCTCCCATATCCATCTTGTATTAATTATGCGGGAGGACAGGATATGAGTAATTGCGCTTAAATGAAAAATCACATCATCATATCACTACTATTCCTTTCAGTTGGGTTTTCTCAAAAAGAGTATGATATAAACCATATCGTAGAACAGAATGGTGTATATATCAAAAAGTTTAGTGATGAGATTGTGAATGGTAAAGTGTTCCAAATGGGTGGTGATATGAAAGTACCATTAGGAAAGATGAAAGATGGAAAGAAAGAAGGTAAATGGATGTTATGGTATGAAAATGGACAGAAGGAAAAGGAAGGAACTCTCAAGGATGGGAAAGAAAATGGATTATGGACTTCTTGGAATAAAAATGGACAGAAGAAGAGTGAAATACATTACAAGGATGGGAAACTAGATGGATTATATACTAAATGGTATGAAAATGGACAGAAAGAAAAAGAAGGAACTTACAAGGATGGAAAACCAGATGGATTATCTACTAATTGGTATGAGAATAGACAGAAGTGGTATGAATTGACTTGGGAGAATGGGGAAGTAGTTGAGTTAATAGCTGAATGGAACGAAGATGGTTCTGTGAAGGAATGATTAAATCCTCAGAGAATGTTGGAAAATGATGAATGGTAGAAGGATGCCATCAACCTTCATTTATTCTTTCAACACATTTTTTACTAACTCTTACTTGAATTTCTTCAAGACTCTCTGTACTCTCAACCAAATTGAATTTCTCTTCGATTAGGTTCATAACATATTCCGTCAATCCTTGTTCGTCCATATAATTAT
This sequence comes from uncultured bacterium, assembly GCA_963933175.1. GTDB lineage: Bacteria > Fidelibacterota > Marinisomatia > Marinisomatales > UBA1611. The sequence goes on along the minus strand of CAWVTW010000259.1, from coordinate 182 downwards.
CATATTGTTCATTCATATCTTGTAATCCTTCATTCACATACCAATCTAAATCTGAATCCTCTAATGGTGGTTCTTTAATACTCATATTATTTCTCCTTTATTTTATGACTACATCAGGTATATCTATACTACCACAAATATCTGAACTGATTTCACTTTATGTGTCTAATAAATCCTTATAG
>CAWVTW010000258.1:0-1674 GCA_963933175.1 uncultured bacterium | reverse complement strand
TCAGAGACATAGAGATTTGTCCTTTATGCTTGGATCGATACAGGATGGGATCACCTCCCCGATCTTCCATATCCAAATACTCATATTGGCCGGAAAATAAAAAAGATTTTGTAGGTGTCCAGTTGAACTGATATTCTAAACCTTTTCCTGTGACGCCTTCCCGATTCACTGCTTTGATGGGCAGGCTGTATACAAAGTCGATCATGTTTTCATATTGATTCACAAAAGTCGCAATGCTCCAAAACAAGGATTCTGAATGGGGATGCTCATAAGAAAGTTCCACAGCACGAACTCGTTCCGGTAAAACACTTGGATTCCCTTGTTGAGTAAGCCCATAACTGCTGGTGTGCTTCAGGTATAGTTCCGATAAAGATGGCGCACGGAATCCTTCGCTGTAAGACAAGGTAAAAGCACGCTTTCCCTTTATCGTATACATGAGATTAATTTTCGGCGACCAGTTTGTGTATTCCCGATTAGTAAAATTGTTGCTGGGATCCACCTTCCGGATATCGTATCGAAGTCCTGATCCCATGCTCCAACCATTACCAATGGAATATTTTGATTGAATGAAGGAACCTAATGAGAATTGACTTGGCGAATCATAGATCGGATTAAAAACAGTGACTTTCGACCGGCTCCAATCCAAATCAGATCCTGCCATAAAGATCCACCGCTCCCATCTAGTAATCAACATTTCTGACCGGAACCCCACGGTTATGTCATTATACATTCGCTCACCCACAGTCTTTTTGTCGGGAACCCCATTTTTATCATAATAGCGCGTATCAAACTTATTCAAGAAAAGCGAATGCGACATGGAAACACCTGCACCAATGGGATAAAAACCATGTCCCTGAAGGTAATGAGATGTACGCTCTGATCGTCGCCAGGATGGTGTACTGGCAAAACCTGGGTGACCATTATCCGAATAAGACAAAATATGACTCAAGCGATATGTCCGCCCTTTTTGATCAGCATATTTTAAATAAGAGCGGATGCGGTTTGATTGATCATCGGCATTAAATCGGTGCCCTGCGGATTTTCTCGCCATACCATTCACACCCAAGATCCAATTGCCCTTTTGAATATAATGGGTTAAAGATGTTTGAGCCGTCGTAAATGTGCCGCCGCCCAGTTTTATCTTCGTGGACTGATTTTTACCATTATAATCCGTAATCAGGTTAATGACACCGCCCATGGAATTATGTCCATATTGGGCAGAGGCAGGACTGTTATCCACTTCGATTCGCTGAATACTTTCAAGGGGCAGTGAATTCCAGTCCGGGGCTCCACTGTTGGGAATTTGAATTGGGAATCCATCAAGGAGGAGCAGCACCCGATTATTGTAACCACCGGGTTTATAATCCGAAGAGCCCCGGATAGATAAATTTGCGTTGCGTCCGTTGGGGTGGGCGAATTGAACATCCACACCGGGCAACATTCGTAATACGTCGGAAACTGATTCTTTTTCCATGGACTTGATCTGATCGCCGGATAAAATATCTACAGACTCGTAACCAAGGCGAGTGGAAAACAATCCTTCCACAGAAATTTCACCGAATTCAAGGATGGTGGATTCCAATTCCACATTCAGTTTTACCGGTTGACCTGCAACAGCAATCTCTGATGAATAGGATTTAAAACCGATATTCGTAATCTGGATTGTGTATGAAC
>CAWVTW010000257.1:0-1725 GCA_963933175.1 uncultured bacterium | reverse complement strand
ATACGTCTTAAGGAATTAGAACTCCAGGCCGAACGGATCATGGATCCGACATTGAAGACACGCCCGGTTGCCATTATTTCTTCGCCCCACCCCAATGGCATAATTGTCTCTTTATCTCCAGAAGCTGAAGAAGAAGGACTCTTTCATGGTATGAAAGTTTCCGTGGTTCGAAAAATGACTCATGGTGTCCTTCTTTTGCCTTACAATCAATCTCTCTATGCTCGGGTAAATCGTTATGTATACCAATCCGTATCGATGTTTACACCCACTGTGGAACCGGAAGGGTTTAATGGGTTCTATTTGGATATGAATGGCATGCGAGCCATACGAGGCCATGTTCAAAATACAGGACTTTCCATTATTCAGCGAATTCAGGAACAGACCAGTCTTTCCGGGATGGTGGGAATCAGTGTGAATAAACTGGTGAGCCGAATCGTTACATCCGTCATTCCAGATACGATCCATGAAGTTCAAGGCGGGCAAGAAGCACAATTTTTATCACCGCTGAAACCGCTGGTTCTCCCAACAGTGAAGGAAAAGCCTGTTCATCGTTTACTACGATTCTTATGTGTTGATCAGGTAAGTCATATCCAATCTATGGCAGGTCAGTCAAATGAGTTTAGGACTTTATTTGGTATGTATGCGGTGCAATTGTCTCGAGAGGCAAAGGGTGAAGATTCATCCATTGTAAGACCATTCCAACTTCGAGATCATATTTTGGAACAGACTATTTTACCTGAAGATACCAATGATGAAAATATACTCCATGCTGTAGTGAAGGGTTTGGCAGAACAGGTGGCATTCAAACTCCGGAAACGCCGACAGGTGGCAAATAAGGTCAGATTGGAACTCCACTACACCGATGGACACCAACGGGATAGAATGGGCCGAATAATCGGGATTGATGATATATCAGTGATTGCTGTGTGCCGGAAATTGTTTGATAAAGCCAATGGGCGTCGAAACCGCGTTAGGAATATCTTGATAGATGTTAGCGAATTTCGGCCTTATATAGATCAGACGAATCTGTTTATGACAAAAGAGAGCCGGAATATGGCTGTATCCAAAGCAGTGGAGAAAGTCCGATTAAAATATGGGGTTCGGAGTCTTCAGACAGCGGATGTGTTTCAGGCATTGGGGAGAGTATGAAATAATGTTCATTCATTTAAACACTCATTCCGTCTATTCGCCCATGCGGGGGTTGTTGTCGCTTTCGGATCTCATGAATTTATCTAGATCTCATGGTATGGATACATTGGCGCTGACCGATGTGAATGGGATGTGGGGATTCATCCGTTTTGTCCAGCATTGTAAGGATGCTGGAATTCGTCCAATTGCTGGAACCAATTTAATTACAGAAAATGACGATGTGATTCTTTTGGCGGAGAATCAATATGGCTACGAGAATATGTGCAGAGCCGTGTCTGCTGTTCATGACAATTCCAAACAGTCTATAACTGATATTTTGGAAAAACAATTGGCGGGACTTTTCGTTCTGGCTCACAAAGAATCAACCTTAAATAAATTAATTAATATTATACCATATACGCATTTATTCATAGAGTTACGCCCAGGTATTCAAGAAAGTTATATGCATAAATTGGCCAAAAAATTAAAATTAGAAATAGTAGTTACGGGTGATGTTTATTTCAGGTCACAAAGCGACCACGATGCTCATGTAACGCTCCGAGCTATTGAAAAGAATACAACGCTGAAGCAGTTGGA
>CAWVTW010000256.1:0-1726 GCA_963933175.1 uncultured bacterium | reverse complement strand
AAACAGAGTATAGTTGAATGTAGAGAGTTAATTAGTTTTGAGTAAAATATTATTTCAAAAGCATTGCCTTTTTATATTCTATGAAATTTTCACTTAACATACGAATAAAATATATTCCACTAGGTTGATCTTTTGCATCCCAAGGCACAGATTGAATACCAGCTGGAACCACATCATTTAGTAAAATAGCTACCTCATTGCCCATAATATCATAAACACTGATTTCAACTTTTGATTTAATTGGCACTGAAAAACTAATTGATGTTGTCGGGTTAAAGGGATTGGGATAATTTTGATTAAGTGAAAACTGCTTTGGAATATTATGGGATATATCTTGATTCAGTTCTGAATTATCAACAATGATATAATTTTGAAAACTTTGATCTGCAAGATCATTTGGACCCAAATTAGTAACGGCATCCAGTTCATCCATTAAAATAATTCTAATATTCCACTGGCCTTCAGTTGAACCCATTGGTATTTCTATTACACCAGCAATCAAAGAAGACATCAACTCTGGATTAAAGTTACCAGTGCTTTCCAAGACTTCTCCTCCATTCATAGGGCCACCATTGATTATCAATCGAAGGATATAGCTTGATAAATAATTATCACTATCTTCAGCTTCTAATACATAACCAACGTTAACAGACTCTTGGCTGGTATTAACCGTGTCTGCATAAATAGAAAAATTAATAAGAGCAGGGCCAGTATTTCCTGAGGCACAATCTATCGGACAATTACTCTCAGTCTCAGGACCACCACAAACACCATCCCCACAGCAAGGTGCTCCTGGAGGAACATCTTCACAATCAACTATACCATCTCCACCTCCTTCACCACCAGCAAAATCACCTTTTAGACATCTTGAGAAAAATGGGAATTCGTCAGTAACCATATAATAATATATCCCTTCAGGAAATTCAGGGGTTACCCCAATCCGTCCATTGCATTCATCTAAGTCCCCATAACCTTCTACATATTCAAAATCTTGAGTGAAAACCCCGAGAGGAAGTGGGATATTAGGATAAGTTTCTCCTTGACCTGGGCCACCCGCTAAAACGGTTAAAGTATCTGGACGCCCTTCATCTCCTTCGGTTTTAAGCCTCCAACTTGGCTGGAGAGATGTAACTTCACTAGTAGAATCATTTGCATCCGTATAGCCATATTTCGCATATACAGGAAAGCCATCCGAAGCCCAACCAACAAGAGTCATGTTTTCATCTTGTCCTAATAGGTCTAAAAGAAGTTCAGGCATACCATGGTAATGATATTCACCTGTAGGCTGTACATGAGCATGATTCATATCATCGCCAAAATCAAAAGTTTCATGTCCGAGAGCTTCGATACTCCACTGACCCTGGCCTTGAGCTAAGCTACACTCACCATTATCATCGCATCGTCCTGCTGTTCCTGGGTCAAATTTCACACTATTTATAGCATAAGCTATTGCACCTGCAGGTCCACCAACCTGAACACCAGTTTCAGATACTAAATATGGGCATAGAGTAAATATTTGATTTACATCTTGTTCGCTGATTGTGTTTGGATTATGAGGATTGGGGAATGTTCCCACTTCATGATTTGGAATCCCATTTCCAGATAATATTCTACTTGTATCATTCGATGTCCAAGAATAAATACTATATGCATTAACCGATTCATCACTATTATAAGTTTCTTCACTTAAATCAGTTAAGATACCAACTGTTGAATATTCTTCTTC
>CAWVTW010000255.1:0-1731 GCA_963933175.1 uncultured bacterium | reverse complement strand
CAATTTGCTCATATTCCAACAGGGCAAGGGATGGGGCAGAATGATTCAATAGGTGTGATGAATAGTATTGGCGGTGTTCTTTTACGAGATGTTAGTTCAGATTCTTTTGCTGTCGGGACTGGGTTCTTAAAAACCACCCAGAGCATTTTTTCAGAACCTCCGGTTATTTCCAATTTTACTTTTCCTGATATTATAGTGAAGTCTGCTTCTTCAACTACTATTTTGGCTACTCTGTACGATTTGAATGGTATCAACAATGTAGATTTAAATTTACAAATGGGTGGAAGTACAGATGAAATAATATTACCCATGTCTAATAGTGAAGATAGAGATTATGAGGTACTGATCCATGATTCTTTAATTGGAGTGCAGAATTTTCGTGCACGGATAGTTGGGACAGATAATATGGGTTATGTTGTCTCGTCAGAATATAAAACAGCAGAGATCCAATTCAGCAATGGTGAATTATCCATGGATAATGATAACAGCCAGTATCCTGATGGTATCCCAGCTGGACGCTGGAGATTAATGTCATGGCCCGGACAACCGGCTAACACCAGTCTGGCACCTTCCAAGCTAAAAGATGGCCATGTTTTTTATTCTTGGGATATTGAGAAAAATGATTATATCATAGCTGATATAATTGAGCTTGGTCGTTCCTATTGGTTTAGACATGAATATGAAGATTCTTTAGTCTTTTCGGAGGATTCTAGTACAGCAGTGCCTTTGGAGAATTATACCATCAAACTTGAACAAGGCTGGAATATGGTGGGGAATCCGTTCTCATTCCCTGTTCAATATGTAAAAGAGAGTAATATAGATGATCCAATCACATATGGGAATTCTGATAAAGATGGTTGGAGTGGCCCACAAACTGAATTACAACCTTGGAATGGTTATGCGGTCTATGCTTCAGCAGAATCGGACTTGGTTCTAATTCCGTTTCAGGAAAAAGACTCTTCTGCGCAAAGGGTTGCCAATATTGATGGTTGGTATCTGAATTTAAAAGCAGAGAGTCCAAACTTTTTTCATCATGCTGCACAAATCGGTCGCCACGAGAATGCTTCTAATGGACAAGGTCTCTATGATACTCCTCAGTTACCGGACATGAATGAAACTATCTCCTTGCTCATGGATCTTAACGGGAATTCATCGTTTCGCTATACTAAAGATATTCGTGATTTAGACGAGTTTAATGGTGTTTGGAACCTGCGCTTAGATGGGAATAGTGACGAAAGATCAATGGTACTTTCAGGCGTATTAAAGGGTTCTATCCCAGAAGGTCTTCGTATAGCTATTGTTGATATTCAGGAACGTAAAGTATCGCATGAGATTTTAAACCAGGGGTTAGCAATTAAAAAGGATCCAAATCTTGACTATGATCTAAAGCTTGTGGCTGGTGATATAGATTATGTGGCTACAATGACTGAAGAAATATTAAATAATATTCCTTCAGTATATTCTTTAAGTCAGAACTATCCCAATCCATTTAATCCGATCACTAAGATGAACTATGCACTTCCTAAACGATCAAGAGTAATTATTTCCGTCTACAATGTGTTGGGTCAAGAAGTAACAACTCTTTTAAATAAAGAACAAGATTATGGATACCACACAGTTACTTGGAACGGAACTGATAGAATTGGTAAACAGGTGGCTTCAGGGGTTTATTTTGCAAGATTGACAACTAAGAATTTTAGCCAGACCAAAAAAATGTTAATGTTGAAATAA
>CAWVTW010000254.1:0-1736 GCA_963933175.1 uncultured bacterium | reverse complement strand
GGGTAGCTGGAGCTGAATAGATCCATATCTTTGGCAAGAACCAAATAGTTGTTGGGCTGGATAACCGTCTCATCAGGAATAGTATAACCATGGCTGTTGTCATCATCTTTTAATATCCAGTCTGAAATATCTATTTCTGTCTCCCCTGGATTGATCAGTTCTACCCAATCATCCGAGTTATAATCATCACTGGAATTATAATTTATTTCATTAATTACTGTAGTACCTGAACTGAGGTTTGTAGGGATAAACACCGCAGTCAGTGTAAAGGGGTCTGTAACCTGTACATGGATTGTTGCATTTGAATCTGGGAATTGCAGCCAACTACTGAATTGGAACCCTTCATTTGGAATTGCCCTGGCTTCAATTGGAATTGTTGGAAAATAGTAGCCATTCCAGCCTGATTCTATAATCTTTAAAGTGTTGAGCTGGATTGAGCCAGCCCCTTCAGGAACAATATTCAGGGATGCCTGAGCAATATTTGGCAGGTCAAATTGATTCTTAATATGGTTAATAGCATAAGACCTTCTGTTAGTGCTGAAATTTTCCATTGTATTAATTCTACTTTGCCAGTTCACAGTAGAATTAGGCCAATTTCCGTTATTATACCATCTAGCTCGATGGATAGGAATAATATCTTCAATATTATTTGCTATTGAATCAAGGTGGCTTATAAGATAATTAGGTTGAAAAACAGTATTCAGCAAATCGCAGTAAATATTTATAAATGAGTGCTTGAAAGGATCATTGTCCATCAGTCTTCTAAATAAAAAAGTACTCCATGGTGGGTTAGGCCATCCTGGCCCGTTTGGATTCAGGGCAAAACTAAGGGTATTATATGTGTAGGCGTTGGACTCCCAAATGCTGAATCCAAAATCTGTGTCATATAATATCCAGCGCCATTTCCCTCCAACCCGGTGGTCTCTCCAAAATTTAATATTATTTCCTGGCCAGTCTCGGTTATCAATAAAGATCTGAAATGCCTGGTAACTCATGTAGGACTCAATATCGATCCACTGTTCAAGTGCATTTTGAACAATGGGATCTCCCATATCTTGGTTTTCTAGATAATCTAAAAGATTCACATAATCTATATTTGTACCATGAACAATATTCTCTTCGTTGACTCCTTGAATATCGAGTAAATCAATATTCTCAGCATTGATCAAATGATGAGATGCAAGGAAATGTTCATTCACTTTCTCACGGATATTTTGTATTCCCCAAAATTCCCCATTTAAGTATAATACTGCAGGGCGGTACTGCTGGTGATCTATATTTAGGTCATTGGTTAAACTGGTAATAAATCCGTCTCGTAGCATGGTGGATTCCCAATCGTTCCCAGAATTACGTAGTATAAATGCTTCGTAACTGTCAATTCCAGAATCGGGAAATAGGCCGTAATCAAAAGTACTGGGTCCATAATAACTTCTGGAAAAAATGGATAGAGATTTTTGAGGGAATGCCCGGCTCCAACCACCAAATATCTTAGCACCTGCGTTGGCTGCGTAACCTGAGCCATCAGTTTCAAGTATCTCAAAATGGATGGGACGCTCCCAGTCCTCCCAAAAATTTGCTCCAAAGTAAGGAAAGTCTCCGCTTGCATTAGGCCCCATAACATACATTCCGGTATCTTCATCAAAAAAGGTGCTTGGGTCTGTTGAAAGAAACACTACAGGCAAATCTTCTGCTTCGTCTTCACCAAAAATATATGTTTTAGATTCCGTTTCTGATGG
>CAWVTW010000253.1:0-1756 GCA_963933175.1 uncultured bacterium | reverse complement strand
GCTTAAAAAAATATTCCAAAATTTTATTCATAGTTTTATTCAAGATATTTTGACCCATAATCATAAGGATTGTTTTATAGAGGATAACACGTGGAATATTTTATTCTCTGCAGATCTTTTAGATCTCATTCCAAATGCTAAAATTATTTCTGTCATTAGAGATCCACGAGATGTGGTGGCTTCTCTTTCAAAACAGAAGTGGATGCCCTCAAATAAGGCTCAATCAGCTAAGATTTATAATGATTTAATTGTTGAGTGGATTGAAATTAGAAGAAACTTAGATAAACAATCTTGGATAGAAGTAAGGTTGGAAGATGTAGTCTTAGAACCGGAATCTCAAATTAGTAAGATTTGTGATTTTATTGAATTACCCTGGGAAGATAATTTGTTGAAAATTGATCTGTCAAAATCTAATTCAGGGCGGTGGAAGAAAGATTTTTCTGTAGAAGAGCAACGCTCAGTCATCCCATTATTAGCTGAACATATTAAATCCCTTGGGTATGAATAGCTCAGGTATTCAACTTCGTAAATTTCCCTTTCCTTTTCAGTGTGCCCTTGCGATTTCTAGTGATATTGATAATGCAGCATCGCAGGAGACTTTTACAGAAATAATGGAATATTTTAATACGGAATCAGATACACTATTTGGGCGGGGACTAGGACTTGAAATTGGCAATAGTTTTTGGTTTTTCTCAAACTCTAATCGACCCCAGCTGTCCTATTTTGATGGCTTAACAATGAACGAAACATCTTTTGCCCCCATAATTCGCAACATGTGGCAATCGGGCCATATAGACACTCTTCATTCTTGGGGTAATTTTGATTTAGGTGGCTTCACGCGTTCAATAGCTAAAATGGCACTAAAAGAACTCCAGAAGTATCATGCGACTATTCCTGTTTGGGTAAATCACGGAATAGGATTAAACCATCAAAAAGTGGGGAATTATCCAAACATGTTTGGGGATGACCCATCACACAAGGCTTATCATTTGGATCTCGCCATTGAGGCAGGTTGTGAATATTTTTGGACAGGCAAAGTAACTCACGTTATTGGGCAAGAATCAGAAAGAACTTTTTCTGTTCAATCTAAATTGTTGATACAGCGGCTGATGAAGCAGACAAGATATAGGCATGTTGTTGATCCTATTTATGATGATGGGAATCAATTGTTATTTCCAATCCAATTTCGTGACCAAACTAAAACTTGGGAATTTATTCGGTTTATGAATGCTTGGGGCAAAGAGCAGGTATTGGATATACATGATTTGGCAACACAGCTTTCACCCGGGATGGTAAATCAATTGATCAAAAACCGAGGATTTATGATATTATATACCCATTTTAATGAACATGTAAATATGGATGGCATCCCAAAGGCTTTAACCAAAAACTTATCTTATTTAAAAAAGAAGAATTTTGATGGAGATGTTTTTATTGCTACATCATCAAGATTGCTTAAGTATAAAGAGTTGTATGACTATTTAAATTTTAAAGTTGATTCTAGTGATGGCATGACCAATATTTATATTGATTCTGCCCTGGATACACCTATTGGCGGTAAATCTCTAGTAAGGGATCAGTTGTGTGGTTTAACATTCTATGTTGATCACCCTCCATCAACAAAAATATGGTTTCAAAAGAAAGAATTGGAAATAGAGAAAAATCCAAAAGATCAATCTGGGAAATTATCTGTGATGATTCCTTGGAAAAAATTATCCTATCCCAGATAATTGATGCGTCTGAAAATCTTATATAT
>CAWVTW010000252.1:0-1762 GCA_963933175.1 uncultured bacterium | reverse complement strand
GGAAACACAGTTTGAACATTTGTGCAATATTCTCCATCTGCCATAAGCCGGGTCAAGTTTGGAAAATCTTTTGTATAGGTGGGGTTGTTTAAAATATCACCGCGTAGTCCATCAATGGAAATAAGTATCACTCTGGGCTCAGACCAATTTCCCGTTGGACCGCCGCAGGAGATAAAATATAAAATAATAAATATCGAAAAAAATTGTCTCATAGAAGTACGTGTAAAACGATAATGATTACCGGTAATTTAAACCCATGGAAATAAGTCGTACTAAAATAATTGCTACAGTAGGACCCAGCTGTTCAACATTGAAAATAGTCCAATCACTCGTTGACCAAGGCGTCAATTGTTTTCGTGTAAACTTGTCTCATGGAACCGCAGAAGATAAACAATCATATTTTGATTTGATTAAATCCACTCACCTGCCTTCCGGGGGGCGTCCAGCTATCTTGGGGGATCTAGCGGGGCCCAAAATTCGAGTGAGTGGGCTCGAATCCGACTATGAATTAAAAGAAGGGGATGTTGTTACCATCAGCAATGAAAAGATGGGCAAAAATATCATTCCCGTTTCAAAGGGTGTAAAATTTCAGAAAGTCGATGCGGGTGCACAGATATTAATCAATGATGGTCGCATTGCATTGGAGGTTGTAAAATATATTTCAAATTCCACACTGGAATGTCAAACAATCATTCCCGGCACTGTGGAAAATCGCAAAGGTGTCAATTTCCCAGGTGTGGCTCTCGACGTTCCCAGCCTTACAGAACAGGACGAACAGGATCTCGAGTTAGCGTTGAAAAATGGTGCAGATTGGATTGCACTTTCTTTTGTTCGATCTCCTAACGATTATGATCTGGTCCGTTCTCGTGTTCGAGATCTCGGTTTTGCTGTTCCAATTATGGCAAAAATTGAAAAATGGGAAGCAGTTCAAAACTTAGATGGCATCATTGATGCATTTGACGCGGTCATGGTAGCCCGTGGAGACCTAGGTGTGGAGCTACCTCTTGAGCGTGTTCCATTGATCCAAAAAGAAGTAATTGATAAAGCCAGAAAAGCCGGGAAGCCCGTAATTATTGCCACTCAAATTTTAGATTCAATGACCGATCGACCCATTCCAACCCGGGCAGAAGTCAGCGATATTGCCAATGCAATTTTAGATGGCGCTGACGCGCTGATGGTTACCGGTGAAACAGCTATGGGCAAATTCCCGGAAAGAGTTATTAAAGTGTTAACCAGGGTGATTGAGGAAACGGAATCATCCATTAATTATCAGGACTATTATATCGCTCGGGGGAAAAAACATCTCAACACAGCACAAGCAATTAGTCACGCTGCATGTTCGGTTGCCTATGACCAGAATATTAAAATTTTAATTACCATGACCCATAGCGGAAGTACCGCCAGGATGGTGTCACGATATAGACCGGCTGCCCGCATCATTGCCATGACGCCTATTGAAGAGATTTCACGCCAACTTTCAATTGTGTGGGGAATCACGCCCATTGTAATCAATGAATATAATTCATCGGGTGAAATTCAAGATGTTGCCAATGCAGTTTTATCGCGTGAAGAAATTCTCAAGAAAGGAGAGAAATATGTGATCACAGGCGGTGTGCCTGTAGGTGTACCGGGAACAACAAATTACTTATCCGTTTTTAAATTAGCTTGAACAAATTTTTTATCTAATCGAAAAAAGGTATTAGCAAAAAATGTTTAAGATAAAATTATTTTCTGCATTTATTTTTACGACCTTTTTAATAGC
>CAWVTW010000251.1:0-1763 GCA_963933175.1 uncultured bacterium | reverse complement strand
ACGGGCTTTTTGCACATCTTCCCGGTTCATCTCCCATTTTTTCATCTCTTTTTCAATCTGGGCTTCATCGAGGCCTTGTTTTATCAAATGCCATTGATGGGCAATCCCTGCACGGCGTAATAATTTATGTGCAGCTTCGGTGGGCTGTGCGCCTTCACCTAGCCAATGTATAACCCTTTCACCTTTCAGATCATAAGAACGATCTACATCAATTGGATTGTACCAGCCCAATTCTTCAATTGCAGCACCATCACGGCGATTCCGAGAATCCATTACAACCATTCTGTAAAAAGGTCTATTTCGACGTCCTATTCGTTTGAGTCTTATTTTCGTCGCCAACTTGTATCTCCTTAATTAAATCTTTCGAAACCACCCAGTCCGGGTAATTTCATGTTTTTCATTTTTCCCATTTTTTTCATCATTTTCTTCATCTGAGAAAATTGATTCAAAAGGGCATTTATTTCCTGTACCGAACGTCCACTTCCTTTTGAGATCCGCAATCTGCGACTGCCATTAATGATCTCCGGTTGCTGACGCTCACCCGGTGTCATAGAATTGATGATCGCTTCTGTCCATCCGACTTGACGGTCATCCATATTCAATTGTTTTAAAGCTTTCGAGTTCATGCCAGGCATCATGCCGATAATCTGGCTCATAGAACCCATTTTTTTCATTTGCTGTAATTGCATTTTGAAATCATCCAAGTCAAAAGTATTCTTTACCAGTTTTGTCTGGAAATCCTTTGCCTGGTCTTTATCAAAAACGTCCTGGGCTTTTTCCACGATGGAAACCACATCTCCAAACCCAAGGATTCGATCTGCAATTCGTTTCGGGTCAAAAACATCCAACCCATCTAATTTTTCAGATGTTCCAATAAATTTGATAGGTTTACCCGTCACTTCACGGATTGAAACTGCTGCTCCACCTCGAGAATCGCCATCCATTTTTGTTAGGATTACACCTGATAACGGAAGTGCTTCATGAAAAGTCTGTGCTGAATTCACAGCATCTTGACCCGTCATGCCATCCGCAACAAAGAGAATCTCGTCGGGGTCCGCCATATCAGCAATCTGTTGAATTTCTGTCATCATTTCGCCATCTATATGGAGTCGCCCGGCTGTATCCAGGATTACAACATCATTTTTCAAAGAACGTGCTTTTTCGATTCCCCGTTTGCAAATCGCCAACGGTTCTCCGGTTCCTTCTTCGTACACCGCCACATCTGCCTGTTGCCCCACAGTGATTAATTGTTGGACAGCAGCGGGACGATACACATCAGCGGCAACCATCAAAACCGATTTACCGGATTTTTGCAACCGATAAGCCAGTTTCCCTGCAGTGGTTGTTTTTCCGGACCCTTGAAGGCCAGCCAATAAAATAACAGCCGGATTGTTCTTCAAGACCAAGTCTTTTGAATCCGTTCCCAAAAGGAGAACCAATTCATCGCGAATGATCTTCACGAATTGCTGACCCGGTTTCACCGATTTTAATACCTTTGTCCCCTGCGCTTTATCATGCACATTACTGACAAAAGATTTCGCCACATTGAAGTTCACATCAGCATCTATCAATGCCCGTCGGACTTCCCGAACGGTATCATTGATATTCTTATCAGTTATTTTACCCAGACCTCGAACATTTCGAAGAATAGATTCAAACCGTTCTGTTATGTGACCAAACATGTGTTTCCGATTCGAAAATAGCTCGGGAAATTAGGGCCTTTCTTTCTAAAAAGTAAATGCGAAAAGTCATTTGAGATTCCA
>CAWVTW010000250.1:0-1772 GCA_963933175.1 uncultured bacterium | reverse complement strand
TGTGCACCAATGACCCCGCGACCCCTTCTAGTGCTACCTCGGCCTTGGAGTACAGTCAATCGCCGTGTCACACTCAGCGATCGATTTGACCCCGATTTCTTGCCCGGAGGTCACGCACAATATCGCCCGTAGAAAAAACGAGATTTCGCGAGACTGCGGTGGAGTCTGTTTTGAAACAAGTTGAAAGTCCCGGATGTCAGTGACGGTCCAACATGGCGGGGTAAGTAGAAAAGGCGAGAGTTTTCTCTTCAATTTGATCCCAAATTCGACGTATTTAAATGATTTAGAAGAGGTTTTTTTAGCGCCGAAAAAACGGCAAGATATTTTTCTCGATTTTGACCAGTCCTCCGTCTACAAGTGGACACGCTTTTCTTAGAAATCATGTGTAAAGACTGATAATTCACGAGTGTAGTTCACACTTCAAGCTTTCGTTTGTTATCAAATTTGTTTGGGCTGGATGTGAGGAAAGGGCCAAAAATTTCGAGTTTAGAATCACTAATTATCGCGAGATTTCGGTAGTCCATAACAAAGCAACCATACACTACGTACGTTGATCGTGTATTTCACGGGGTATTTCAATGTCGTCGTGACAGTTCGTTTCGTTGTATGTAACTAATGTAAACAAAGTAAAGTCAAATCATTGCATTGCATGATTTCAAGGTGCATTTCAATTTATAAATAATAAAATGAATGATTATTATTCTGTCATGCTTTTTTTGCATTATGAGCGTAGTTGTCTTGACGTTCATTAAATTATAAGTCGGAGAACTTATTTTTATATTAAAAATTCTGAGAGAAAAAAAAAAGTCCGTTAGGGTTATGATTATAATAATAATAATCTAATCAAGAATTGAACGAACATGCAATGCATGACATGCGACGCGTGTGCAGGGTACACGCACAAAACAATTAACAACAACGCTCGGGTATCCAAAAAGAACGCAGTGCAATTTCAACTCATGTTCGTTCAATTGTTGATTGGATTATTAGGCCTAATTTCTCGGCCTGGGCCAGGCCATGATTTACAAATAAATTTCATGCTTGTTATGACGTGGACGTGGGGTTGTGCGTCTGATTTGATAATGGTGTTTTGAATACACAGTACACTCACATCAGATCTATCATGAATACTCCGCAATTGCATAGAAATTGATGATGATAAACAACATTCCAATTAATCCAATATCATTAAATGTAATTAATAATTTCTCGGACATAAGAATCACAGAATCACGCTCTCGTATTTTCAGGGGTTTATTTACGCGGAAGTAGTGCACTACATACGCTGCAAATAGAATGGGGCACAGGTACTCACACTGTGTGCTGTAACGTGATTTTGTGATTAGCGCAACATGTATCAGGCGCACATCATGCATGGAATTTATTTGTTATGGCCGAGAAAATATTAATCACATTATAAATAGTAAAAATATTTTCTGTCACTGTTTCATCTGCTGGAAAAAGTTTTGAGATGCATACGAACGTTGTGCATGGCAATGACATTGAGTGCGGCGTGTAATTCACCATAGCAACATAGCATAGCATCCATAGCAATGCTTAGATAGTAATATTTATTTTTCCACTTTTATTCCTTCTTGTTCATAGGTCATCGCCTGGACCCTGTCCGACTCGCCCAACTGTTCTTGTTCGTGGCGATTCACTGCTGAAATAATGCAAGACGACCTCTGGTGGTCAGACGTAGCTCTGTTTTTTTGAAGTGCACTGCTATCCAGGCATCACGCAGAGATCCCTTCGCCAACGAATCAGGCATT
>CAWVTW010000249.1:0-1781 GCA_963933175.1 uncultured bacterium | reverse complement strand
ACCACAAAAGTAGATGAGAAAGGTAATTGGAGATTAAACTTAACAACCCCTAAGGCAGGTGGACCCTTTGAAGTTAGTATTTCTACTAGAGACACCACCATTACGCTGGTAGATGTAATGGTAGGTGAAGTATGGCTCGCTTCCGGCCAGTCCAATATGGAAATGCCACTTGAGGGTTATCTTCCCAATGAACCGATCGATAATAATCTCGAAGAAATTGCTGCTGCGGATTACCCCGATATCAGGAGCTACAAAGTGGTAAGGGCTACTTCGCAAACACCGCTAAACCAATCTGAAGGTCAATGGAAAGTGACTTCCCCAGAAAACGCAAATAAATTCAGTGCAACAGCCTATTTCTTTGCTCGCAAGCTGCACAAGGAGCTGAATGTCCCCATAGGAATTATTGATAGTGACTGGGGTGGGACTCCAGTAGAGTCATGGATCAGCCTTGAAAAGATTAAGCAATTGGGTGAATTTGAAGAGGAACTGAAGGGCACTGAATCAATAGATATAACTAGAATTTTCACCTTCCTATCAAATTTTCCTTCTGTAAGTCTGCCCTCAAATATAAATTCGTGGAATGCAATAGACCTGAAGGATGGGACTTTCAGTCAAACTAATTTTGACGATTCTTCATGGAACCAATTGAACCTTCCTGGGGTTACTGACGAATGGGATATGGACAGCGATGATCAAGGTGCTTTTTGGTTCAGAAAACAGGTATCTATATCCGATATTAGTTCAGATTACAAATTCATCGTCGATGGTGGCATCGATGACATGGATATTGTCTATGTTAATGGACAGAAAATAGGGAGTACCATTTGTTGGAACTGTCCCAGAGAATATACTATCCCCAAATCAATATTAATAGAAGGAGAGAATACGATAGCCATTCGTGTCATAAACATAGCGGGCCCAGGCGGATTTATGGGGGAAATGGCTTTATTGAGTAATTCAGGAGAAAGAATATCAATTGAGGGGGAATGGCGCTACCAATATATTGCGAGACTATCTTCTTTCAAAGGGGATCAAAAGTTTTATTTATATCATTTGAATTCAAAAGCACTAGCGAAAAAGCCTGCGTATATTTCAAACATGAATACGATTTTCAATATCAATGCACCTAATAACCCCGGGGTTTTGTTTAATGGAATGATAAACCCTTTGATTCCCTTCGGTATTAAAGGAGCAATTTGGTATCAAGGTGAATCAAATGTAGGAAGGGCTACCCAATATGAAAAGATCTTTCCAGGTATGATTGATGACTGGAGAGCAAGATGGAATAGTAACTTCCCATTCTATTTTGTTCAGATAGCTCCTTTCTCATATAGAAATGAACTTTCGCCGGCACTTAGAGATGCCCAAAGGAAAAGTCTGGTTTTATCAAATACTGGTATGGCTGTAACCATGGATATAGGAGATTCTCTTAGTATACATCCCGGAAACAAACAGGATGTTGGTGACAGATTGGCCAGGTTAGCACTCGCCAATGATTACGGGGTTGATATTGTCGCTTCCGGTCCACTGTATAAAAAACACACGATTTTTGAAAATAAAATAATTCTTGAATTTGACCTCTTTGGTAGTGAATTGATGAAAGGGAATTCAGGGTTGTCAGGATTTGAAATTGCAGGTCTTGATATGGTATTCATTCCTGCAACAGCAAAGATTGTGAAAGACAAAATAGAGGTATTTTCCCCAGCTATTAAAAAGCCAAAATTTGTCAGATATGCCTGGCGCGATTTCATAGCTGGAACATTATTTAATAAAGAAGGTTT
>CAWVTW010000248.1:0-1788 GCA_963933175.1 uncultured bacterium | reverse complement strand
GCAGAACTTGAGGCATTCCCGCCCACAGATAAATTTGAGAAAGACACGTTTCGGAATGATCTTACCGGTACTCAATCATGGGAATATATTTTAATTCCAAGATCTGCTGGCAATCTAACCATCCCACGAGTTCAAATGTCCTATTTTGATCCGAAAAGTGGGAATTGGCAACGAACCCAAACTGATCCAATTGAGATTCCAATTTTACCCAGCGATGCAGCACGGCCCAATGGGTCCGGGCTTACCAAACGGGAAGTGGAATTGATAGGACAGGACATACGGTTTATTCATACAGGATCAGTGGACTTCAGTTCATCAACCAAAGGGAGATCGAATTCAGCAATTTTCATTTATCTATGTTCCATACTGATATTTGTTTCTCCCACCTTTATTTCGAAATTGACAGGTTATCGTTTATCAACGGCAGAAGGTAGACAAATTCGCGGTGCACTTAGAACTGGATTGAAAGAAATGAAAAAAGGGAATGGTGAACCATTTGAAATGGCCAGTAGAGCCTTTTATATTTACCTTGAGAGTAAACTTATTTTGTCCACTCACAACCTGGATCCTGCCAGTGTTGAAAATTATCTCAGTGACCAAATTTCCAGCGAATCACTGAGAAATATTTTAGACTTATTAAAAGTCTGTGATGCTGGAAAATATGCTCCCGGCGGAATGCAGAGAGAAGCCACCATTTTAAAGGACATGGCAGCTGTGATGAAACAAATTGATCGGAACTTGGCATGAGACACATTTTATTTATCTTGATGTTTTTATCCATTGGATTTGCGGATATCCCCAACGATTTATTAGAACAGGGGAACGATGCCATGATTTATGAAAAATATGAAGATGCAATCCAAACCTATGAATCTATTTTAGAATTAGGGCATGAGCATGCTGATTTATACTATAATTTGGGGAATGCATATTACCGACTTCATTACATTGGGCAAGCTATCTGGGCTTATTCGAATGGATTAAAAACTTCACCCAGGGATACGGATTCTCATCATAATCTTTCCGTAGCAAAAGCGCGACGAATTGATCGCATTGACATGCCGGAACCTTTTTTTCTATTACAAATATATCGGGACATCAAATCAAATTTAACCTTACAGGAATGGATCGTGTTTGGAAGTTTAGTATTGCTATTTCAGGCATTATGGGTATTTGGACTCCAGTTTGGGTGGATACGAGGGAATATGAGCCAATCTATTTTAACAGGACTCATTGTAGTCACGTTGGGTATCCACGGAGTCGCTGCGGATAAATATTTTCAAGATAATCGTACAAATACCGGTGTTGTGATTGCTAACGGTGTAGATGCATATTCGGGTCCGTTTTATGGTGAAAACACATTACTATTCCGGATTAATGAAGGCAGCTTTGCAGATATCCATCAAACCCAGAAGGATTGGGTGGAAATTATTCTCATTGATGGGAAAAAAGGGTGGATTCCAACTGAATCAATTCGGGCATTAAAATGAAACCATTCCTTTTTTTATTACTCTTCACAGGATGTCTGTCAGCGCAGGATTCACTATTTTGGTTCGATATGAATTCTGTTCGAGACCCGGTACCTAAAACACCAAAAATTCTGGATAAGATATTTGGAACATCACAATTTGGTTTGTTGGATTCATTAAAAAATATTCGAATTACAACCCAAGAAGGATACCGACTGCAGATTTTCGAATCATCTTCAGTGGATGATGCAAATCGGACTCTACGAAAATTTGAAAGAAGTTTGAAAGATTCGGTTTACATGGTTTTTGAAGCACCGCT
>CAWVTW010000247.1:0-1802 GCA_963933175.1 uncultured bacterium | reverse complement strand
TTTATCAAAGACATGCTTCATCGAAGAGACATCGATACAAATGTTCATGAATAAAAAGTATAGTCTCCTGGAATAATTTAAATGATCATTGACCAATTTTTGAACACCGCATCAAAATTGAATCAGAGGTCTGCAAATCTACCTAATGTATCATTTTTTGAATACCTGGTTATGACATTCACTATAAATCTTCATTTTGATAATTTACGTGTCATAATTGATGGGGAGTTTAAAACACTGCTCTTGATGACAATTTATCAAATTCTACAGCTTTATCCTTAATGTCACAATTAGATGCAATTTATGCCTTTATTAACCCTACTACATTTTATGATATCCCTCAACACATATTGGTCGGATGGAAACATACCGCAGCAAATATGCAAGAGGTTTCACGAATAAAAAATGTGACTATAACTCATCTGTGACATGATCAAAGGAGAGTCAATGTTGAAGATTTTCGATTTGTCAACTGACAATCTAACAACTTTAAAATGCTACATTTTCATGCGAACCACACCAAATGTGGATAGCTGGTTTCAGAGTTATGTGCAATTTATCAGTACCTTAACCCTTACTCTGTGATGAGAGAGGGTCAAAACCGGGAGACATTTTCAATTATTTTGTCACACCTAGTCCCAGGCTCGACACCGGACCTTCATGCCAAGTGAACCACCTGCATGCCAAGTGAACCACACCTACACCAAGCCACGCCCATCAGCCACTCCTGGGCGCAGAGGGAATGAGTAAGATGTCGGTGAAGTTGTTTTTGGCAAAAACATGCTCAAATTCCTTTGTTTTATATTGTTTTTGACATTGTAAAATCTTCATAACTCTGTAGTAATGGGGTTTGCATCAACATGAAGCATTTTGAAGTTTTGAAGTGGTGTAAGAACATAGAAATTATTGACAACTCTTTAATTGCTGATATCTTTTGAACTGGTTGTTCAATTTCAATGGGGTTTTCTGCAAAATGTAGCGTTGCAAATGCTTGTTACAATCCAATAAGAAACTGAAAATGGAATATTACCGACTTCAGACTGATTTTGCTTGATCACACCACATATGACTTTGTCCTCAGATTCATTCACCTGCATACTGTGAATGTGGTGATGAATGTATGAGGGGATCAAAAAGTTCTTGATATGTGATCCATAGACCATAGGACATCTTTATTATAGTCACTGTACAAAGTACCGCATTTCCCCCACTATACAGTGTGCACAAAAGGTAACTTTACAGGAAATTCATTCGATCATAACTCAAAAGGTATAACCCCTTCTCAAAAATAATGAATCAGAAATTTGTTAAAAAATCGGTTTTCTTTTGAGATATGACACACTGAATTTAAGAACGCTTCGGGTGGAAAACCAAACAAAAGTGCAAGATTATTTTTTGCACTTTGAACAAATTTGGCAGCCTTGGCGTACATTACCAGTCCGCATCCCATTATCAGCGGTGGAATGGTTTGACATGAGATTCAATCGATAGTTCAATGCACGTCAAGGGTGCCAAATTTGTACAAAGTGCAAACAAAAAATCTTGTACTTTTGTTTGGTTTCCGCCCGTAGCGATCTTAATATCCAACCGATCTCAGTCGGTTATATCTCAAATAAATGAAAGAAAACAAATTTCTGATTTATTAATTTTTAGTAGGGGTTATACCTTTTGAGTTATGATCAAATTAATTTAGTGTTAAGTTAATTTGTGTGCACACTGTATAGTGACTGTCCACGGACCAACATTGTACATGGGTGTATGATACTGAAATTCATAATGAGATAATCTGTTTCAGTAAATGG
>CAWVTW010000246.1:0-1804 GCA_963933175.1 uncultured bacterium | reverse complement strand
TAAAGATATAATAATGATCCAAATACCAGAAGATGCAATCAAATGTTTAGATAAAGGCTTTGTCCGGCTCGTGGATTCCATGGGTGGTGATGATGCCATCGTTCAGGCTGCCCGTGTGAGTTACGGGCAAGGAACCAGTAAAGTTTCTCAAGATCGCGGGCTTATTCGTTATCTAATGCGTCACCGCCATACTACGCCTTTTGAAATGGTGGAATTCAAATTCCATTGCAAAATGCCAATTTTTGTGGCTCGGCAATGGGTTCGTCATCGGACAGCCAATATAAACGAATATTCACTCCGGTATTCTGAAGCACGGGACGAATTTTATATGCCAGACCCGGAGCATATTCAATTCCAAAGTGCCCTGAATAAACAGGGACGGATGGGAGAAGTCCCGACAGAATTAAAGCAAAAAGTATTGGATTCATTCAAAGAAATTTCTGAAAGAAGTTTTGCCATTTATTCAGAATTAAATGAAGCAGGTGTTGCCCGTGAATTGGCACGGTCTATACTGCCAGTGAATCTTTATACAGAATGGTATTGGAAAAATGACCTTCACAATCTTCTTCATTTCGTTGGTTTACGATCTGACAGTCACGCCCAATATGAGATACGAGTTTTTTCTGATGCAATGGCAGAATCTGTAAAAGCAGTTGCGCCTTTTGCTTGGGAAGCCTATCAGGATTATGTCGTGAATGGGCTGCGTTTTTCACGGATTGAACAAAGTTTATTGGAAAAGAATCTCCCCCATCGTGTGGTTGAAGATATTGGAGAAGACATCGCCTATCAACTCACCGCAACCCTACACGCAGCCAAACCACGCGAAGAAGCTGACCTCTACTCGCTCTACCAAAAACAAGGTGGTTCAGATTCCGGATTAGATTTCAAATTAAAATGGGATTCAGGGGAGATTGAGATAGGAAACATTCGGGAACTTCGGGAATTCAAAGAAAAGCTCATGAGTTTAAAAAACTAACAACTGAGACGCGATTCACGCTGAGCTATAATGTCCAGTATTTTACCTAGTGAACTCTGTGGCTAATTCCAACGAAGGTCACCGCCAGCGACTCCGTGAAAAATTTCTGAAAAGCGGACTAGAGGGCTTCCACGATTACGAAATCATTGAACTTCTGCTCACCTTGGGAACACCCCGCACAGATTGTAAACAACAAGCCAAAGAGGCTCTGAAGAAATTTGGTTCTCTCAAAGCGGTTTTGGAAGCTGAACCCACTGGATTAAAAGAAATTAAGGGTATCGGTGATAAAAACGTATTAGGGCTGAAGATTGCCCAAGCCGTATCGAGAAGGTATCTAGCAGACCGAGTATTGGATAAAGATTTTGTGCGATCAGCAGATGAAGTATTGGACTATCTCAAACATAATCTCCGGGATAAAAATAGAGAAGTTTTTCTCGTTATTTACCTTAATGGACGGAACCAGATTCTGAAAATGGAAGAATTGTTTGAAGGCACTTTATCCACATCAGCAGTTTATCCGCGGGAGGTCGTAAAGCGAGCACTTGTGAATGATGCGGCTGCTTTGGTTTTTGTCCATAACCATCCCAGTGGAAACCCTAACCCCAGCCAGGATGATCTTACCATCACCAAAAAGCTGAAAAAAGCTGCTCAAGCCATTGATGTGTCTGTTCATGATCATTTGATCATTGCTGGAAATGATGTGTATTCCTTTGCAGACCATGGATTGATTTGAATGATTTATACCACCAAAGCACGAATGGTGTGAATAATGGTTTCTTCCCTTGAAATAGTGGCAAAATAAATGAGTATTTTTAACAGAGAAGAAAT
>CAWVTW010000245.1:0-1827 GCA_963933175.1 uncultured bacterium | reverse complement strand
GGCACCCAATAATATTTTTTATCGGTTAGAAGTGTATCAAAAAGATTTTGAAAATCTGCTGACGCTTAAACAGGATAATCCCACCACGATTGATGAAGATAACCCGGAAGCTACACCTTTTAATGAGTTCTGGGATACGGATGCTGAGAGCAGAGGAATAGAATTTCTAATCAAGAAATCATCTGGACGATTGAATGGCTGGGTTGGCTACACCTATGCCGAGACAGAGTACTATACACCGCCCAGCGGTTGGCACCCACCCAATTTTGACAGAACCCACACACTCAATATTGTGGGAAACATTGAACTAACGACGGATTTGGAAATAAGCTCAGCACTGACCAGATCTACTGGAAATCCTTACACTAAGATCCTAGGCCGTGCTTATAGTTGGCAACAGAATTTGAATAGTAACACATACTGGATTCCTCATGATACGTATATTGTAGGAGAGAAGAATACAGAACGGTACGATGGTTATTTCAGGGTGGATGTCGGCATTACCCGCAAAGGAGGGAACCTGTTTGGGTTGGAATATGATACATACTGGCAAATAATGAATCTGACTCGCCACCTGAATACACTTAGTTATACGTACAGGACTAAGACAGATCCGCTTACGGGAAACCAGTTAGGTGTAGAACGGCGACCTATACCCATGTTTCCTCTCATTCTAACCTTTGGGATCAAGTTTGAATTTTAAACAACAATATCAAACCGTTTGCACCATCCTTGCATTGAATTTTCTTGGTTGCTTAGGCACTGAAACATCATGGGAAGATCTAGAGTCTAACTACGATCATGTATTGAATGTGTTTGGGCTGATGAACCTGGACTCTGGTCACACTAGCTTTATTGGTCTTTACCGAACCACGGATCTGGATGAGTTATCTCAGAATTTTGTGGGTGTAGATACAGTAGGTTACTATGAAGATGATGAGAAAGAAGAAGAAGGTGGGTATTGGGTAATTGATTCAATTTATGAACCAGCGGCACTTATCAGAGATGCAACGGTCTTGGTCTCAGATGATCAGGGAAATAGCTATGAATTTTCATTTGTTGAGAAAATAACTTTTATTGATACCATTTATTTTGATACAACATTTACATTTTATGGGTATACCTTTGACTGGGATACAACAATCTATGATACGAATACTTTTCGCATCAATTTTTATGTAGATACCACCGGTACATTTAATCCTCAACCAGAAACAAACTACCAGCTCAGTATAACGGCTCCAGGATTTGACCCTGTTTCTGGTTTCCTGACCACACCCATGATCCCAACCATCGATTCTCTGGTCCAGCGGGGTCAGGCTGCAGATACCATTAATGCCACTGAACCGTTTGATATTTTCTGGGATTCTCAGGGGAATGGCAAGGGAATGATAACCGGAGAAGTACTCTTTAATAATCAAGAAACCGATACAACATGGCAAGAATGGTGCGGAGGATTTTTTGAGCAGGCTGTGGATTTTTCTGACAGTTCTGCCTTTATACCCGGTTCATTTTGTGAAGAGACCATAGATTCTCCTCAACCTGAAGATTATTTTGTGCGCCTCACGGCAATGGATGATAATTATTATGAATATTTTATTACAGGAGAGATCGGAGAGTATGCTAATTTGTTATTAAATTATCCTACTACCAAAGGAAGATCGGTTGGTATTGAAGGTGGTTTTGGCGTTTTTGGATCTATAGGTTCCAGTCGGGTTTTAAAAACTATTCTTCCTTAATCAAAAAGAGTTAACTCTTTTACATGTAATCTCGTTTTACCATAAAGGTATTTAATTTTAAAATTAAAAAATATTAGATGAAATCACC
>CAWVTW010000244.1:0-1840 GCA_963933175.1 uncultured bacterium | reverse complement strand
AAAAACGGGGTGGCTTTAGTCACCCCGTTCAGCTTATAGCCGTCACCAAAACGCACCCCTTTTCTCTGATTAAAGAATGCTATGATGTAGGCATAACAGCCATAGGTGAGAATCGTATACAGGAAGCTTCCAAAAAATTCGCATCATTTGATTCAATGCCGGGTCTTTCCCGGCGCTTCATTGGCCACCTACAATCCAATAAGGTGAATAAATGTCTGGAATTATTTGACACAATTGATTCGGTAGATTCGGTTAAACTCCTAAAAAGAATTTCGAATACCGCATTGCAACAAGAAAGAACAATTCATGTTCTTTTAGAGATTAACACCAGTGGTGAAATACAAAAACACGGATTTCTACCAGATAAGTTGAATGAAATTAGTGAATGTTTTAATCTTCCAAATATTAACATAGAAGGACTTATGACAGTGGGCCCCCTTACGGCAGATAAAAAAAAGATTAGAGATTCATTTATCCAATTGCGGTCTTTGAGAACAAGAATCAACCAATCGGTCATTCAATCCAATATGCTGGAACTCTCCATGGGCATGAGCGGTGATTATGAAATAGCTGTAGAAGAGGGCTCTACGATGATTCGCCTTGGCACAGCGCTATTTGGCAAAAGAATTCCTTATAAAACATGAGCGAGATTAATTTAAAAAGAGTGATAACGGTTTATAAATATAAATTATAATCATTTCAGCGGATCTAACCAGGGGATCACAAAATCTAACAAACGCCTATAACTCAAACTTACCTGCCATACGTCAACTCGTTGTCCCTGTTCTCCTTCAATCCCCGAAAAAGCACCTTTAATAAAAAAAGGTTTCTGGATATTTAAACTGACACCACCCGCAGCCAAATTCCACAATCCGCCAAACCCAACCGTTACCACCGTTGCTCGAGAATTGGGTGCTTCAAATTGGTTCCAATAAGCCTTTGTTGTATGCCGCGTAATAATGTTGGCGCCTAGGGACCCGCTTATTGCGGGAATTTTCTTAGAAAATGCAGTGAGAGAAAGATCATATATATCAGATGCTTTAAATCCATAATCATTTTCAGCCAGGGCCTTTTCAACATAAATTGTTCCACCCATGAAAACGGGGTTTGTCATTTTCTTCTTAAATAATTGAATTTCAAAACACCCCTTATAAATCCCCTCGCTTAAGGCAAAATGACGATGGTCAGTTTTTTCAGAACCACTCAGAAAAAACGGATCAGACGACAATGAGTTTTTAGATGGTAAAATAAATCCACCACCCAAAAATAAACGCTTTCCCGGTCCTTGACCATCATTGAAAACAAGGTAACGAAGCATAAGCTTTGTATCGCCAAGATATCCCCCGATCGCATTGAAATAATCCTCATCTGTGCCCTCATCTCGGTGATGGATCGTTGTTGCGTCCCCATCCCAAGTCATGGTTCGATTTCCGATTGACTGACCAAGGGTAAAATTCCAGTAATTGGAAAGGCCAATAGTTATGGTGGGTGATAGAATGACGGACGTCAAAGTCCCTTCATGGTCGAAACCCTCGCCTGTATCTGGAAGCGCCTCATGCCACCAATCTATGTATTGGTTTGAATTATCAAGGCCAAACATTATTTGTCCAGCCCAAAGGCCTACGCCTCGATCAGAATTGCCGACCGGCAATGATGGATTACTTCACAATGCTCACTGTCCACGCAGAGAGAGCACCAGTAAAAGGAATGTAATAATGATTTTCATGGGGAAATAAATTAAGGCTCTATTTTATCAAAACTAGATAAACAAAAGCACAATAAACAGGACCTTTCAATAAAATGATGTAATTTAAAAACAGAAATATTTTTTATATTTAGA
>CAWVTW010000243.1:0-1840 GCA_963933175.1 uncultured bacterium | reverse complement strand
ATATGATGAAACGAAATCCTATCATCTTTTTAATCGCAATCATCCTTTGGGGATCCGGTTGCGCATCACACCCACCCGTTTTCCCACAATACCCCAAGAAAGGCGAAACCAATATGGGGTTCACATTCTCAGTAGAAAATGTGATTCCCGTTATCTGGGCTCGACATGGCTTAGGACAATATACCGATCTTGGAATTCGGGTTGGTATCCCTTTATCCGGCACCGGTATTGATCTAAATCGAATCCTCTTTAAAAGAGGTCGAAAGTGGGATGTATTTAATGTGGCTTACAATTTGGCGCCCAATTCCAGTTTTGATTTTACCTATTATAAATTCAAGGGCGCTAAGCAGATTACAAAGAAAAATCCTTTCGGAGTAGCGTGGACAGGGTATCGTTGTATGTTTATCCCTAATGGAAGTTATGATAATGGTGCAAATAGAAGCAGTATCCGTTTTGGAATGCTTTATGGACGTAGGCTCAGTACAAAATGGGGATTTGAAGTTGGCTATTTCCATGATTTCAGATCAATGCCATTTTCAAAAGTGATGACATCAAATTGGGACCCATCGGATACAACTGTGGTCAAAGAATATGGCTCTGGTTATAAGAATTATCCACATAAAGCAAAAGGGTGGCCTACTCAGTTTTCTAGATCAACTGGTTTTTCACTCCAATTCTTTATGTATTTGGGCCCAACCAAAAAAAAGAAAAAATAAATTTTAGAATCCATTAGCCAATGACGGATTCATCCTTTCGGTCTGCTGTAATCAATCAAGACATGCAAGCCTGTCAAAAATTCTATTCTCAAAATCTTTCTGGCACTGAACTTGTTCAAATTCTAAATGATCTATTATTTTGCAGTGTATCTGTAAAACAATCTACCATAAAAGATCTTCATCCCGTTTGTGTTTTAAACTCAATTAAGAATTTGATTGGAGACGATCGGGAAAATCCTTCAAAACTACTTCTTGAATTTGCTTCGAATTATTTGTGTGGTTTTGAATTCAGAGATGATGATGAAACACAATTAGATGATGTGGTTAGAGATGGCATTGGGCTTACAGCATTCCTCGGTGATCTGGAAGATGCCTGCCAGCAAGGGGAATGGGAAGATCTACAGAAATTAACTGCCAAAACATTTATGGCTTCAGACCGATCTCGTGGTACTATGGATGCATTTGCAGAGTTGGCACTACAAGATTGTGAAAGAAGTGCCATTTTCATTTTTCATTTATTACGTGCTTATCAATTTCAGGAAGTAAAAGAAGATAATTGGGCTTTTACAAAATGCATTTTGGAGTGGTTGCATGGAAAAGCATTGCCAGAACCTCATGCCCAGGCAGACTCATCTCCAAGTGAAGTCCATGACTTAGTAGTTGAATCCGGTGACCTTTCATTATTGGGTGCCGTTTCAAGATTATGGGAGGGTGATTATGTCAGAATTCGAGGATATCAGAGAGAAGTAAGTCATTGGTGTTCTCAAGTCTTTTATACCACGCTGAATATTAAACCAAGTCTCAACCACTGGCTATTAAAAGATAAAAAGAGAAAATTTATCCATCAGGCAGAAACCATTGTTAAAAGTCAAAAATCCCAATTAGAAAAAGCAAATGCATTGGTAATTTTAGAGGCGGTGAGAAGCCTTTATAAAACAACTTCTCCAACACAATTTGGAATCCTTGGTGCAAGATTAGACCAACTTATAAGATGAAGATTGGGCAATACACTTTATATAGTATAGAAACATCCGAATTTGGATTGGACGGCGGTGCCATGTTTGGGATTATTCCAAAACCGCTTTGGGAGAAACAGGCGCCTGCTGATGAAATGAACAGAATCG
>CAWVTW010000242.1:0-1902 GCA_963933175.1 uncultured bacterium | reverse complement strand
TACAATTCAGATAAAAGTTGAGGCATTTTCTCTATGAGATACATTGGCTCCACCACAGCCACACGCATTTGAGTTTTTCCCTTGTCTGGATCAGAATAGAATCCAGCCATAGGTGCCAATAGTAGAGTGTAATTCTTTCCTTCGATTTTTACTTTTCCTTTTAAGGCACAAAATTGCACAAAATCCTTTGCATTAAATGAATCATTACAAATATTTTTGAAATCAATAATAAAATAAATGGCAGCTTCCGGACTTGTTACGATCAACCCGGGTATTAGATTCAATATGCTCTCTCTTAAAGGCAACATTAATTCACGATAGTAATCCCGTTGGGTTTGATACCATTTTTCGAGATCATGATGAGATTCATGAGCTAATGCACCAAAAATTTCTTGACCAATAGCGTTTGCACACAGGTTTGCAGTGTATTCTGATACAGCTTTTTTATGATAATCTTGATTATCTGTAACAAGACCGCCGATTCGTAAACCACACGCATTCCAAACTTTTGACGATGATTCAATACTAATTCTTGATCCGCTAATTCCAGGCACATCATCATCCGTAATTCGCCAAATGCTAGATGAACCTCCATTTCCATAATAGAGTTGCCTGTACGCTTCATCACTCACCATCCAAACCTTGTATTTTACACAAATCTTGGCGAGATCGTTTAATTGATCTTGATTTAAATACTGCCCTGTTGGATTGTCAGCTGGAATCACTAACATTGCACTCGGATTCTCTTTTTGAATAATCAACTCAATTTGATTCAAATCCAACGAATCAAAAGACCCATCCGCAAGAATTTCACGATTTGCAGTTACGATTGGAATGGAGAGTCTTTTTCCAAATTCTATATAATTTGTGTAAGCGGGATCGAGCAACATAAGCGGTTTATTTGATGAAGGGCCACAAACGCCCAGCATCATAAGTTCCATGGCTTGAGAACCTCCATCTGTGATCATACAATATAGTTGAGATGTTTCCACACCTTCCGAAGCAATGATATTTAAGAAAGCATTTCTGGCTTCATCCGTCCCAACGCTCGGTGTGTATTTAACCACGCCATCATTAAACCTATTTCCCCCTAGTTCTTTCATTCGCTTTTGCATGGCAGGATGCATCGGCAAGGATACATTACCAATAGCCAAATTCACAACTTGGACTTCATTCTTATCTTCCCGTTGTTCAAATGAAATTTGTGCTTGGCGTATAGCGGATGGAAGTCTTTTTTCGAAGTGGGATGATAAACTTGGTGCCATAATATTAATCGTATAATTTATAATAGATAGGTCCAA
Organism: uncultured bacterium; assembly: GCA_963933175.1. Lineage (GTDB taxonomy): Bacteria > Fidelibacterota > Marinisomatia > Marinisomatales > UBA1611. The sequence goes on along the minus strand of CAWVTW010000242.1, from coordinate 601 downwards.
AAACAAAAGCGGTGAAAATGTAAACATTTCCACCGCTTTTTTTCATTGAATGAACTGGAATTAAAACTTACGTTTCTTAAAAGCGTTTCTTAAACGGCTTTCGTCCGCCATCGTTACGGGGTCGCTTAGGTCTTTCTACATACCCTTCAGGTTTTTCCAGAAGTGCTTTTCGACTGAAATCAAGTCTCCCTTGATCATCAACTTTGATCAGTTTGACTCGAATTGGGTCTCCTGTTTTTACAACATCTTCAACTTTATCAACCCGATTCCATTCTAATTCAGAAATGTGAACCAATCCTTCACGACCAGGCACAAATTCTACGAATGCACCAAAAGTCATCATGCGAGTTACAGTACCGTCAAACTCCATTCCAACTTCAGGTTCAAAAGTAAGTGCCTTAACCATTTCGATTGCTTCGTTACATTTAACTGTATTAACACCAGCAATTGTTACAATACCATCATCATCAACATTGACCTCACATTCAGTCACTTCAATGATCTTCTTGATATTTTTACCACCCGGACCAATCAAAGCACCAATCTTTTCAGGATTGATATTTATTGACATGATTCGTGGTGCATATTGTGAAATATCATT
>CAWVTW010000241.1:0-1904 GCA_963933175.1 uncultured bacterium | reverse complement strand
AACTATTTTTACAAGTGATTTTAAAACGCCAGCATTTGGTACCTGCTTGACCGTTCAAGATTCTATGGCATTTGACCCTACAATTAGGACAACCCAGGATTTGGTAATATCTCAGATCTATAAGCAAGCATTGGATAATGGCTCAAATGACGATTACAGGTCAATTATTGATTTATTAAAGTTGACAAAAAAAAATGAATATACTTGGTTTGAAAATTATCCCCTCGAACACCTTAAAATGGCAGATTATTCTCTTCAAATCATTGATGAAATCATCCAAAACTCAGTATGGATAGATTTAGTTTTAGCGCACGAATCTATTTTCCGTAATCATCTATTAATAAATCCTATGAATTGGCCAAAGGAAATTCAAAATGCTGTTTCCCTGATTAGAGGGCAATGGGATCTCTTATATTCAGATTATTATAAAGCAATTGAAATGTTAGAAACAACTGCACCAATTCGAATCTTAGGCTATAATATTATTGAAGAAAATCAAAAGGAATTGGAACTTTACATTTTTCACCCTAGTCAAATCAGTTCATCTGAAATATTTCTTCTTTCTGGCGATGAATATGTGAACCTAAGTGGATATCAAAATGAGAACGAACCATTATTCAAGGTAATTATTCCGGATCATTGGACCACTGTTGACCTAATGATGGATGATATTTTTATTCAAACCTGTCCAATTATATTTAATGAATCGATTTATTTTACTTTGAATGGTGATTTTATTCCAAAAAATGATCATGTTAACATTAGAGTAGGGTTAACTGAATCTTCTTTGTGGATTAATGAATTGACTTGGAATCCTTATACGAAAAAACTCCATCTTGAAGTAGCGGGGAATCCAGAATACGAGGACCATTATTCATTTAGATTCGAAGGAGAATCGATTTGGGAAGTTGAAATGTTTTCAGGTTATGAGAATCAATTTCAAGATTCATCCATTATTCTGCAAGAAGAAATTGAATATCCAACATTCATTTCTTTTATGAAAAATCAAGGGGAAGGGTATTCAGTCCTTGAATATATTGTACTAGACACTCTCCCTGTTGCAATCAGTCGGATGCCAGATGGAGGTCCGTGGTATTATACAGAATCAACTACCTTGGGTATTACCAACGAACCCGTTAGGAATTCCTTTGAAACAGACTTGCTTCCAGAATTATTTGTACTCTATCAAAATTCCCCCAATCCATTTAATGGGCAAACAAAAATTACTTTTGATCTTTTAGAAGATGCGACGGTCTCATTGTATATCACGGATGCCACGGGACGGGTCCATAATAAATTTATGGAGGGTGAATTCATGACTTCAGGAACGTACAATTATAATTGGAATGGGGAAGGAAGATCTACAGGCATTTACTTTTTCACGATTCAGGCACAGGTTGATCAAAGACCTCCGGCAATTTTTAGCCGTAAAATGATCTATTTGAAATAACGGCCTTCTTTTCCATTTTATTCTCTCAAGAGATTTCTGTATTTTCACTTATATGATGAAACGAAATCCTATCATCTTTTTAATCGCAATCATCCTTTGGGGATCAGGTTGCGCATCACACCCACCCGTTTATCCGCAAATGCCCGTGAAAGGCGAAACCAATATGGGATTCACATTCTCAGTAGAAAATTTGATTCCTGTTATATGGGCTCGACATGGCTTAGGACAATATACCGATCTTGGAGTTCGAGTTGGTATCCCTTTATCCGGAAGCGGTATTGATTTAAATCGAGTCCTTTTTAAAAGAGATCAAAAGTGGGACGTATTTAATATTTCCTATAACCTTGCACCGAATTCCAGTTTTGATTTTACCTATTATAAATTCAAGGGCGCTAAACGGATTACAAAGAAAAATCCTTTCGGAGTAGCGTGGACAGGGTATCGTTGTATGTTT
>CAWVTW010000240.1:0-1913 GCA_963933175.1 uncultured bacterium | reverse complement strand
GAAACGCCAACGTTTGATTGGATAGAGTTGGATCCTAATTATGGTGGAAATAATGGCACTTATTACCAATTGGGTGATGATGATCATGAAAATATTGAATTGCCATTTACCTTCAAGTATCATGGTATTGATTATAATCAGATTACAGTCAGTTCTAATGGTTGGACATCTTTTGAGCCTTGTTACATAGATTATTTCTGGAATATGTCCATTCCAATGTATATGGGGCCGAAAGCGATGCTGGCACCCTTTTCTGATGATTTAGAAACAATCGACACCAATAATGATGACGAGATTGATGTATGGATCAAAGTGTTTACTTGGTATGATGAAGATAATGGACGATTTATTATTGAATGGTCTCGGGCCTTAAATGGTTATGATGAAGTTACAGAAGAAACATTTGAGATTATTTTATACGATCAAAATACTATGCCCACGGAAAGTGGTGATGGTGTGATTGAATTCCAATATCTCGAAATTGAAGATGTGGATGTAACCAAGAATTATTCCACAGTGGGAATTGAATCTCCAACAAAGAATTACGGCATTCAATACGTTTTCAATAATGTTTATTCGCCGGGCGCAGCACCATTGGCTAATGAAAGAGTCATCCGTTTTACTACAGAAGCGCCGGATAATTATGTAGCATCCTTAATGGTGGATAATAAATTAAATCCCAATGATTTTATTTTGAGCCCAGCCTATCCGAATCCATTTAATCCTGTGGCACATTTTGATTTAATAATCCCTTATGGTGAATTTGTAAAAATGACTGTCTTTGATATTATGGGAAGAGAAGTTGCTATTTTGAAAAATAGAATGATGGCCCCAGGACAGTATAAGATTGCTTGGCATGGAATAGATAATTTTGGAAAATCTGTATCATCAGGACCTTATTTTCTTGTAATGAAATATGGCCAAAAAACAAAAGTACAAAAACTAATTTTCTTAAAATAACGAGGGCAAATGGTAAAAATATATTCAACAAGTTGGTGATCATCCTGTATTTATGCAAAACGTTTGCTATCTGACCGTGGGTTGGAATTCGAAGAAATAAATATTGAAGAAGAAGGCTGGAGTCGTGATGATCTTTTTGAATTGACCGGTGGCCGTACAGTTCCCCAAATTATCATTGATGAAAAGCCTATTGGAGGCTACGATGATTTACTTAAATTGGACAGCATCGGAGAATTAACGACTTGATTCAAACTTTTTCCAAATTAAACAGGGTTTTCGCACTTGCGGGAACCCTGTTTTTATTTTCAGGATGTGCGGGCCGTGTGAAACCTTGGAAACTTCAGGATGTTTATACCGTAGATGTTCGGATCCTGAATACGCGAGAATGGTCAAAAGCAGTAAATAGAGATTTGAAGGAACTAGATCGAATCATGAAAGATGAATTACGCTATTATCTCGATAATGACTTTAGGATCTATGAAAAACTCGAACCTAGTCATACACTGATGCAAACATCCATTTTTACTATGGATAGTCTAACTAAAGAACTGATCAAAATAGTCAAGAGATTAAAAAGATCTAAATCTGCCGGTTTGGATTCTGTTAACCCAAAAACTAAGATGACTTATCGGAAATCTATCCGAGAAAAAAGTGTAGAAATCCAAAAAGCTCAACGTAAATACAGCAAAAGTAAAGAAGGTCTGAATAAGGGATTCAAGAAAGTAAAAAAACAGATTATATATCTGGATGAAATTACTATTCCATTAAAAAAGACAATTTATAACTTGCGCTATAAACGGGATCTTTTACAACCACATCTTGATTATTTTAATAAAATCTTGAATGAATCCCTATTTAAGCATCCAGGAACAGATTATTCAAAAAAGATAACCATGATTGCGAAGAAAATGGAAGAATACAGAATTGAATTAGATAATTATGAAGAATTTTTA
>CAWVTW010000239.1:0-1951 GCA_963933175.1 uncultured bacterium | reverse complement strand
ATGGGTTGGAAAATGAATGGGACCATTCTTTATCCTACGAGAACAAATTTAATTCCAAGGATAGGAAACTAAATGCAGATATTAGCTATGGTATCGGAAAAGAAAATGAGACTGAAAAAAATCTGGGCAACGAAATAGAAAATTCCCATGGCCATAAAAGTATTATTGCATCATTTGATTATGAAGATAAGTTAGGTAAAAATATTGACCTGGAAGCAGGATTCAAAACCACACTTAAAATATTGGATGATGATTTATTTTTTCAGGATGGGACCTATGACTATCTCTATGATGAAGATATTTATGCCCTTTATACTACCATCGGTTACGAGATCAATGACCGCTTGGGCTTAAAAGGTGGTCTCAGGTTTGAGCAGGTCGAAACCAAGGCAAACGTAACCGGCGACACGACTGCAACCACGAGTATTATTCATTTTATTATTAATAATTCAGTTAAATCAGGTGAGTTGAATAACCCATACAAACATTTCTATCCCAGTGTGTTTTTGAATTATAAGCTTACAGAAAAACAACAAATACAGTTTGGCTACTCTAAACGTGTAAATAGACCTGGAACAAGATCATTAAATCCATTTCCTAGGGACATGCTGGATACAACCCGTATCCGGACTGGAAATCCCTATGTAAAACCAGAATACAGTGATGTGATGGAAATAAATTTTTCTAGTAATTCCAGAAAATTCAATTTTAATACTGGCGTATCATACAAACATACAACCGATCAAATCGCCTGGTGGGATCGAGATGAAATCATTTATAATGGCCGACCCTATGAATTATTAACATCTGGAAATGCTGAAAGTGCTGAAAATCTTGGTGGGAGCGTTATCATCAACTATCGCCCCATGCCGCTGGCTAGTTTTATGCTTACAACCTGGTGGTGGAGATCTGAGACAAATGGTGGCCAGTATGAAGAAGATATGACCGGGACATCCTATGGTATGTATAACCGCGGTCAGTTAACTTTAAATATCCCTACAGTGGCACGTTTAGAATTATCAGTTGGTGGTCGTGGAACAATGAAAATTACATCTGGAACGATTCCTGCTAATTTTGGTGCTGATCTTGGTATTGAAAAATCTTTTATGAACAATCAATTATCTGTTACCTTAAAAGTAAATGATCTATTTAATAATCGAAAATTTATTATTGATACAACACAAGACTACGAGCTATATACACAAGAAATGTATGCTGAGCGGAAGCGCGGTCGTCGAACCACATCTCTCAATCTAAGATATAATTTTGGGAAACAGCAGAAAAAGAAATGGGATCGTGGGAATTTTGGACGTGGCAATGGCGGCGGCGGAATGGATATGGATTACTAATCCAATCTAGGGAAGGCGAATACGTTCAATCATTTCCCTGACTTCCATTGGTGGCTGTGGATTCTTTTTAGCAACCAGATAAGCGACACTAAAATTCACGATAGCTCCTATAGAACCAAATGCATTTGGTTCTATACCTAAAAACCAGTTGGGCTCCATATTCCCTAGGAATGCTGTCGACTCAATAAACATAATACCCTTGTGCTGAAATACATATAAAAGAGTAACGCCAATTCCAGCCAGCATCCCCGCAATCGCACCTTCCTTATTCATCGTCTTTGAAAAAATACCCATCAGCAGCGCTGGAAAAATAGATGACGCAGCTAGCCCAAAAGCTAAGGCAACCGTGCCCGCTGCAAAATCTGGAGGATTAAATCCAAAATAGCCCGCAACCGCAATAGATGCAGCCATGGCAATCCGGCTTGCTCTTAATTCTTGCTTTTCAGAAATCTTTGGACGGAAAACACCTTTTAACAAATCATGAGAAATAGATGATGCAATAGCAAGCAGCAAGCCTGCAGCGGTTGACAGGGCTGCTGCCAGTCCACCTGCGGCAACCAGTGCGATTACCCAGTTGGGCAAGCCAGCAATTTCTGGATTAG
>CAWVTW010000238.1:0-1965 GCA_963933175.1 uncultured bacterium | reverse complement strand
AGTGAGGTCATTTTATTAATTGAACTAGTTCTATTTTAGTGCATCAAGGGCAGCCTGCATGCTCATAACTGGATGGATATCTGTATCCCCCAGTTCCAGCATAGGATCAAAAAACTGCACAACCTGCTCCATAGTGTCTGCTTCCAGAACAAAATATCCAACGTGGCCCGGAGGGTCTACATAAATACCATGGATCTTAATACCGATTTCATCGGAGGACTGTATTGCTTGCATAATTTTTGCCTTCCGTGCTTCATCGTGAGCGTGGCAAGTTTGGTAACTGTGCTTATGGGTTGCATGAAATAACATGAATTCTCCTTTGTTGTTAGTGTTGAAAGTTAAACATATATAGGGTATTGTAAATGTACCTGTATTTAATGGACATAGCTTGCAGCATTGATATCTATTGATGTTCCTGTGGCGTGGTCGGCTAACCCGCTTGCCAATAATGTAACCATGGGCGCAATATCCTCAGGTTCAGTAAGCCTGTCTAGTGCATTGCCCTGTAAAATAAATTCTTCTCCATATTCCTTAATTGAATCTTCTGCCATATCAGTTTTAACCCAGCCGGGAGCGACCACAAAACAGGTAATGCCATCTTTACCAAATGCTCTTGCTATTGATCTACTTAAAGAAACAACACCGCCTTTTGACGCTGCATAAGCTAAAAATTCTGCAGTGTCTCCTCTAAAAGCTGCCCGGGAAGCTATGTTTATTATTCTTCCAGATTGTCTGGTTTTAAAGTGCTGAATGGCTAAGTTGCAAAGAATGCCCACTGCTCTCAAATTAATAGCAATTGTTTCATCCCATTCCTTAACCCAGTTTTCACTATCCAATGGTGATACTATTGCAGTGCCTGCATTATTTATAATTGCATCAAGATGGCCAAATTCTTCTAAAACATCTTTAAATAACATTTCACAGTTAGCCGGGTCTTGCAAATTGGCCTTAAATGTTTTTGAACCATGACCGCTACTCTGTGCCACATCTTCGGCTGTTTCTTTTTCCTTATTATAATGTATTGCAACTCTTGCGCCAGATTTACCTAATTCCTTTGCAATAGCCGCGCCTATGCCACGGCTCGCCCCCGTAACGAGGATATTCTTATTTTGTAAGTCAATTTTCATAACGATTTTATTATTCCTGTTTTTATTAATACCTTAAAAATTACTCCATGTCCTTAAATTCTTCTACTGTGATCTTTATGCATGGCATGAAGAAAATATGTTTTACCTGTAGCCACCACAAAACAAATATGACAAATAACACCATTAAACAAATTCAGTCTCTTGAACGGGGAAAATACCGCAGGGAATACAGCCAATTTTTTATTGAAGGAAAACGGTTAGTCGAATCTGCACTGGAATTTGGAGCAGAAATGGAAAATGTGTATTACACAGATTCCTTTAAAAATGAAAATCCATTACTCATTCAAAAGATAGAGAAAGCTGGATTTACGCTTGAACAGATACTTACAAAACAATTAGAAAAAATTTCATTTACACAATCACCTGCCGGTATTGCTGCCGTCTGCAATTTCCCGCCTATAGGCAACCCCGATGTGAACCAACATAAATGGCTCTACCTGTATCAAGTGTCCGATCCTGGCAATATGGGAACCTTATTTCGATCTGCCGCCTGGTTTGGTTTTACACATATTGCACTATCGCCGGATTGCGTTGATCCATTTAATCCCAAAGTAGTTCGTGCCGGGATGGGTGCCCATTTTGGGCTCTCTATCCATAGCAATATTGAATTAAACCTGTTCGCTGATTCACATACATTGATTGGGGCAGACCATCGCGGAAATGATCTATCTGACTTCAAGTCGCCAGAGAAATTTGTATTGGTTCTTGGCAGTGAAGCGCATGGGCTTTCAAAAGATATTCAGAGCATAATTGATCAAACTATTTCTATTGAAAAAACAGGTTTTGGTGAATCCTTGAATGTGGGCGTTGCCGGGGC
>CAWVTW010000237.1:0-1970 GCA_963933175.1 uncultured bacterium | reverse complement strand
CCATATGCATCAATTCTGTATTCTGTTAATTGGGATGCAAGATTTATATTCATTCCATTACGGCCAATAGCAGCATCAAGGTCTTCATCATCGAACAAAGCCACACAGTATTTTTTATCATCATCGATAAACAATTGAACAGGCTTAGCAGGAGATAATGCCCGGCTTACCAAAATTTCCGGTTGTTCGCTAAAATTGACAATATCGATCTTTTCATTACTTAATTCACGAACAATGGCTTGGATCCGACTTCCGCGCATACCTACGCACGCGCCAACCGGGTCAATTCTTCGATCGTTGGAACGGACAATTATCTTCGCCCGCTCTCCTGGGTTACGTGCGATGGATGTGATTTCAATGATCCCATCCTCAATTTCAGGAACTTCCATTTCAAATAATTTAAAAAGAAAATGGTTATCACTTCTTGAGACAACAATATCAGGACCTTTTGGAGTCACTTCCACAGATTTAATAATAGCACGGACTGTATCACCGCGACGATATCTTTCAGATTTGATTTGCTCATTTTTAGGCATTCGAAGTTCAGCTTGTTCAATATTGACAAAGATACTGTCACGCTGCACCTGATGGACAACCCCAATAACTATTTCACCAATCCGATTTGCATAATCTTCGTAGATATAATTCCGTTCTACATCTCTAAGTCGCTGAGCAAAGAATTGTTTTGCCGTTGTGACTAGTCTTCGTCCAAAAACTCGGGGATCAATTATTTCAACAAATACATCGCCAACTTCAAGATCAGCAGCATCAGGTTCCTTTGCAATGGCTTCCGCTAAAGTGATCTCAACTTTATAATCATCAATCTCATCCACAATGGTTTTTTCCGCATAAATCTCAATTTCACCTTTATCAAGATTTACTATGCAACTACAGTTCGAAGAATCGCCATATTCTTTTTCGATCACATATAAAAACAAGTCTTCAAGAATAGTCGCGAGTTCCGAACGTTCAACGTTTTTCTCTCGTGCTATTTCAGAAAATACTTCAATAAGTTCTCTATTAACCAAAATTCCTCCTAAAGATTAATTGAATGAAATTTGTACTTTAGCTGAATTAATTTGATCATAACGCAAACTGAATTCCTGACCACTCTCCTTTATGCAAACACATGTATCATTTGCGTCAATCAATGTGCCCGTGATAGTTTGTGTACCATCACCATTTGAAAAGGTTACCTTTAACTCTCTGTCAATATTTTTCCGAAATTGGAATGGAGACTCTAAAGCTTTGTCCAGGCCAGGCGTTGTTACTTCCAGGCGGAATCCACCAGGAAACTGGGTATCCATTTCATCGTCGTTTCTTAACTTTTTGGAAAGATTTGTTGTATCATCCAGAGTTACTGGTCGCTCAGCGTCGATTACCACGCGGATAATATTACCGCGCGTATTCTCGCTTATATCCATCAGAACCAAGTCTGACGATAAATAGTTTTCTACGATTTGTGTTATTTTGTTCATTTCAGACAAAAGAAAAGCGGGTTCTCACCCGCTCTTCAGCCTGAAAATTTACAGGGAATCTATATGTAATACAATAATTTACCCGGGAATTCTACCCAATATTTCTTCAGCAACCTGTTTCTCAATTACAGTGACATCTTTATCGGATAAGATACCGTCTGTTATAGTGCGTGCACGTTCAATATCACCCTGTGATAAAATGAGTTTTGCTTTCTCAAGTTTGATCATTCGACGTGTATGACTATCCTTACTTTTTTTAATTCCTATGTCTAAAAAAGATATGGCTTCTTTAGTATTTCCGACCTGTAAAGAAATATCGGCCAGCATAAGCGCCGTAGACGATACCATTAAATCCACCGGTTGATCGCGCAAATATTGAGAAAGGTAAATTTCTGCTCCAAGTTTATCCCCTGATTCATATTTGATCTTCCCCAAATGATAACCAGCAATTTTCGCACTTTCTGACCCGTTGAATTCACTAATTACAGTTTC
>CAWVTW010000236.1:0-1988 GCA_963933175.1 uncultured bacterium | reverse complement strand
GAATTTGTATAATTATTATTAAATAGAATCAAGTTCCCTTCTCCAGGATATCCTTGCGGAATCCAGTTCACACCATGTTGACTAGCTAACTGATGGTCAGAGTTGTTGCCTCTTCCGTAGGCCTGTGGATTACCCCAACGATATAAATAGTCACCTCCCATACCTGAATTACCTCCACTATGGCCAGCCGCTTCCTCTGTTGTTGTGCTATGATCAATAATATAAATCTCGTCATGATGTCGCGAGGAAATAACAATTTGATCCAATTCCGAGTTGTAATTAACAGCGTTAAGATGTTTCCAATCTCCAGTGGGGCCTCCTGGACCTTGACTACTCCCGGCATTACCATAATTCACATCCTGTAACTCAGGATGTTCCGATATAACACCAAAACCTGGTAGTCCAGAATCAACGTCCTGAATAAGATGATCCCAGATATGCCATTCCCAAACAATGTTTGCTTCATTCGTTCCAACAGGTTCAACTTCCAGAAGGGCTTCGGCCCACATTTCATTTAAAGAATTATCAATTGATTGTCTCCCAACTGCATAGGCTTCTGTATCTGTTTTCTTTTCCCAGGCTATAACTAGGATATTACCATTTGGAAGTGGCTCTATATCATGATGATGCTGGTAAGTATTGTTAGATATCTCATAGTGCCATAGTAAGTCACCTTCCCAATTATATTTAGAAATACCGCCTCCAACACCACCTGAACTCATTGTAGGATTTGGTACACGATAGGGATAGACCAGAGTGCTATCTTGTAAAAGATAAGGCATACTTGCGGCTCCATTTGAATGGCTCCAAGACTTGATAACATCCATCTCATTATTGACAAGATAAGAGATGAAAGAACTACCACCACCGCCCTGCATAGGAGCGAATAAGGTCAGACCGTTAAATGTTTGTCCTAATAGAACCATGGGTAAATAAATATATAATATTAAAGTTTTTTTCATTTTTAAATTGTAACTATCTTTTTAATGTTAATGGTTAATTAAATTTAACTAATAGACACTTACTTGGTTATAAGGTTAAATAACTAATTTTTAATAAAAAACCCTAGTTAGATTATAATAACGAACCTGAAGTAAATGATACTTAAACGTATTACACGCGCATATCTTATTGTTGGAAAAACCTTCAACACCTGGGCATCACCTTTATTTACAGGGTTATTGATTTTGTTGCTACGTTTAACCGTATTAATTGGAAGGCTGGTTGACCATATTGTTTTTCGGTCAATACGTAGACCATTAAAAAATCCAATTATTATTGTTGGGAATCCAAGATCTGGGACAACTTTTCTTCATCGCTTTTTAATTAAACAAAATATTGGCACTGGGTCCCAACTTTGGCAGATGGTCTATCCATCCATTATACTACAAAAAATTCTTAAACCGTTTCTTCCTCTGATGGAAATCATAAGTCCTGCTAGGCATCATTCTACTGCAGCTCATAAAACAAGCCTTACTTCTATTGAGACAGATGACGTTTCACTCCTATTTCGATATTTAGACGGATTCTTTTTCTATGGTTTTATATTAACATTTGATGAACAAGACCTTTTTCACTGGGTAGATCCAAAAATACGAGACACATCCAAACGAGACTTTGACTGGTTTGAATCTATGTGGAAACGAAATTTGATCTCAAATAAGGGCGATCGATATATTGGCAAATTATTTAGTTTAAGCGGCAACCTTCCTGCATTTCAAAAACGGTTTCCTGACTCAAAGGTCCTGTATATGATAAGGGATCCCTTAAGTGTAATTCCTTCTGGATTAAGTTTGGTTACAGGCGTATTAGATAAGAAATTTAACTTTTGGTCATTGGATGAAAAATTACAAACACGATTTATAGAGCGCCTATATACAGCTTTGGTGCAATTATTAAATCGATTTCATGATGATTGGACTTCTGGAAATATTAATAAGGAAAAAGTACATATTGTTCGTTTTGATACCATGATGACTGAGTTTGAA
>CAWVTW010000235.1:0-1989 GCA_963933175.1 uncultured bacterium | reverse complement strand
TCCGGAAAAATTCGAAAAGGTGAATCAATTTATAATGGTGATAAAATATCTACGGACAAGAATGCCTTCCTCTCTTTGCTAAATATTCAAGATAAAAGTGTAATAAGTTTGTATGGAAATTCAGTAATTAAACTATTTGGCTCTGCTGAAAAGGATTCTATCAAAACGGAGATCAATATTTTTGGGGGACGGGTAAGCGCTGAATTAAGAAAAACAAGAAATAGAAAATTTGTTGTTAACACACCTTCAAGCGTTGCAGTGGTGAAAGGAACAACCTTTCTGGCAGGACACCGAACTATGAATGACCATGGTCCAAAATATCAAGGTGTTTCAGATTGTGTTTTTTCCGTATTAACTGGGAAATTAGAGGTGCAAAATACAAAATCAGGAAAAACCATAAAGGTAGAAGAAGGAAAGACAGTAATCTCAACATTGAATGGAGAATTTCTCATCTTTGAAACAACAGATGAATTCACACAATATTTTAAGGAGCCAAAGTAATCCATGAAAGAAAAAGGACATATTATAGCCATTGGCGGTGGAGGGTTTGGGAGAAATCCGAATCATCGGAAAATTGAGAAATATATTTTAAAGCTTACGGGAAAGGAAAAACCCAATATAGTATTTATCCCAACAGCTAGTGCAGAAAATCAAGCCTATATTATCCAGTTTTATAAATGCTTTACAAAAATGAGCTGTGAGCCAAGTCATGTTACATTTTTCCAGAGGACACCAAAATTAGATAGTATTATTAATAAAGCGGATGTGATCTATGTCGGTGGCGGAAATACCAAAAGTATGTTAGCAGTTTGGCAGGAATGGAAGTTGGATAAACTTTTGCTCAAAGCTTATAATAATGGTAAAATTTTATGTGGCGTAAGTGCCGGTGCAATCTGTTGGTTCGAGCAAGGTATCACTGATTCCTGGGCCAGTAATATCAATGTGATGGATTGCCTTGGCTTCCTTCCTGAAATGGCTTGCCCTCATTATCAGGAAGAAAAGGATCGGCGGCCTGATGTTCATAAAATGTTGAAACAGGGGAAATGTGGTCCGGGTTGGGCCATTGATGGTGGCGCTGCTGTCCATTTTAAAAATGGGAAATATTACAAATCAATTCAGTTTTATTCTGATTCTTATGTCCATTATGTTTCGATTAAAAATGGCGTAGTGAACGAAGATAAAAAAGAAATGTACCTGCTATAATGAATGAAGTTGATCGCTCTGAGTTTTGGGAGGACATCTATTTAGAAAATGATACAGGTTGGGATTTAAAAGGTGTTACACCTGTTTTTGATTCCATTTCAAATGAGTTAATTCTTGGGAAAGTTTGTATTGTTGGCTGTGGCAGAGGATATGATGCCATCATGTTTGCCAAAAAAGGATTTGATGTTACTGCTGTTGATTTTGCGCCAACACCAATTTCCGAATTAAATAAATTAGCTATTCAAAAATCAGTAACTATCACCATAATTCAAGATGATATTTTTTCTTTGGTAGGAAAATATCCTGACACTTTTGATTATGTGATAGAGCAAACCTGCTTTTGTGCTATCCACCCCAATCGCAGGAAAGAATATGAAAAATTAGTAAGATCAATTTTAAAACCAGGCGGTAAACTCGTTGGGCTTTGGTTTCCTTTGGATAAAAGCCAGGAGGATGGTGGCCCTCCCTGGGGAACAACAATCGATGAAGTTAAATCCACATTTAATTCAGGTTGGAAAATTGAAAAAGAAGAATTCCCGTCAGAATCTGTTGAGCCCAGAAAAAGAAGGGAAAAATTGATCATTTTTAAAAAGAGTGTCAATCAATGATATTAAAATTCACTTTGAAGTTTTTACCATATCACCGTAAAAACAACACCAGAGACTGGTTTCCCTTGAACCAGTTTATAACGGAGGCAATTTCATGAATAATTGGCTTTTAAAATGTGAACCGGACCACGATTACAGTTATCAGGACTTGGAAAATGACGGACAAACTTATTGGGAT
>CAWVTW010000234.1:0-1992 GCA_963933175.1 uncultured bacterium | reverse complement strand
CTTGGAATATTTCCTACCAAATCCTCATTTGTTATCGGCCCTGACGACAAAATACACTTCGTTTACGATTGGTTTTTCAGACCGAGAAATCATGTGGCCAAAATATTAGCAGAAATTTCGCTAGTATCTGGTGGTGATTAATTGAGACAAGAATTACTAATCGAAGCAGGATTAAATGAGCGTGAAGTTCGTTCGATAATGATACTTGGTGCCAATCCTAAAATGAAAGCATCTGAATTGGCCAAGGAATTGGATACAACTCGACTGGATGCCTACAACAGTCTTTCACGACTTCAGGAAATGGGCATTGTCACAGTGACAGCAGATAGGCCAATGCTATTTTCCAGTTTGAATATAAATCAAGCAATTGAACATATAATCGTGATGAGAAAAGAACAACTTAATCAGATTTTGGAAAGTTATGAAGCGATAAAAGATGAGATTTATAACGACGCACCAAAAAAGAATTTAGCATCAAATGAGATTGCTGATCCTAAGTTCGCAGTGCTTAAAGAAAGAACTAATATTTATTCTAGGTTAACAAAAATGGCAGAAAATGCAGAAGAGAAATTAATTATTTCTCTCGGGCAATATGGAATCCTGCATCTTTGCCGTAATGCCAAAGCGTTAGAAGCGGTAAACACGGCTGCAATAAGGGGTGTAGTAGTTCAAATAATAACTCATCTAAATAGCCGCACAATTCGGTTTTATTCAGAATTACACAATTCAATAGAGGTACGTCATGCAAATGATTTAGAATCACTTGGTTTTGTACGTGATCAAAGTGAAGTAATTCAATTCCTCAATATAGAAGAGAATCCAGTAGGTAGGGGGAAAGATGATGCTGCATTATTTATTGAGTCCGAACATTTTACCGAAGCACATCTAAGATTAATTGATACAATTTGGAATAATGCTGTATTATATGAAAAAGCAGTAAAACGCTATACTGATAACCAAATTACAGACCCACTTCGGTTGACGATTGGAGAGGGTTCATTTTTGAAAAATATTTCAGAAGCATTGGATTTCGATGGAGAATTCCCGGAGAAAGACACTCCTTTTGATCCTGAAGCTTTTTTTGCTGCTGGTAAAGAAGTAAATATTGCAAGAAGAAAACTTGCAGAGGGCAAACTGTCAAATTTGAAAGTACTGGGAATTGATATTGGCCTTATGCTTCGCCAAGTGGGTAATCGGGTCGGACAAGAAATTGCTTTTTCATTACGAGGACTTGAAAACGATATTGAATTTTTAGATGAAATGATGGATTGGTGGGAATATGCAGGTTTAGGTAGATTACAGTATGATGTAGATCCAACTTTCCATGTAAAGGTAGGCCTTTCTCATCCACCAACTGACGACCCAGATGCTCTACCAATGTGGGAGATGGATGATGGAATCATAGAAGGAGCATTGATAAAACGGTTTTCTAAAAACCCTAATATCGCTATACAAAGATTGGAAGGTAGTAATGGTGAAGATGACCTTTGGCGATATATGATTCATCATAGTACGGATGAGCCATAACCACATCCTAATTGATGCAAATAAACTGGCATTGATATACTGAAGCATAATAATTATGTTGTGCGTCTAGTGACTCTAATCCAATTTGGAAGGCAAATATATGGGAAAAAACCCATTGATGTAGACAAAATACAAAAAATGGGTTTATTGGCAGTAAAACTGGGACAAATCTGTGCGCTAAGGCCTGATTTACTAGATTCTGAAAAATGTTTGCAGTTACAAAAGTTGTACAGTAGTGCCTATGCAATACCACAGGAAAACTTTGAATCATTATTAGACAAAAACACATCCGATGATTTCCGTTCTAATTTTGAATCAATAGAGTCAAAATCATTTGCAGCCGCTAGCATTGGACAAATACATAGGGCTAAATTATTAGATGGCACAGATGTAGTAATAAAAATAGTCAAATCTAATTTTGAGAAATCATTTCGTCGAGATGTTCGCAGAATGAAACGATGGGTC
>CAWVTW010000233.1:0-1998 GCA_963933175.1 uncultured bacterium | reverse complement strand
ATAGATTGTATAAAGGGAGTCAGTCCCTTTCTCGCACGAAGAAAAAAGATTGATTTGTTTAATAAATAAGTAGTTATAGTTTTAATTTTACAGTGTGATTATAATGGTCAAGCAAGAAGGATAGTTAATATGGATTTTGGTACAATTATAGGTTTATTTGCAGGAATCTCAATCATTATTTTTGGTATTCTTGGGAGCGGAGGAGAGCTAATATGGTTTGCAAATGGGGTCTCTATTCTCATTGTTGTGGGAGGTACGTTTGCTGCTACCATGGTTAATCTACCTCTGCGGGCAGTAGGGGATCTTTTTAAAATACTAAAAAATGCATTTACTGGTGAAAATTATGATTATGTAGGCATTATTAACGAAATCGTGGAAAAAGCAGAAAAGGCACGAAAGGATGGGTTATTATCTCTTGAAGCAGATCTGCCGAATATGCGGGAAGGGTTTTTTAAAAATGGGATTGAATTAGCCATCAATGAGCGTGAATCATCTCGATTGAGAACATTTTTAAATCTGGAAATGAATAATATTTCAAGCCGCCATATTGCAGGACAGGAATTATTTTTGTACATGGGGGCCTATGCACCGGCTTTTGGAATGTTGGGAACTGTCCTGGGGCTGATTGTAATGATGAACAATTTTGCAGGCGGAGGTGGCGAAGATGCTTCTGCATCTTACGACGTATCTGAAAAATTTGCTCAACTTCTTTCTGGAATGGGACTTGCACTTATTACAACATTTTATGGTGTATTTATGGCTAATATGATTTTTCTTCCCATTGGGGGAAAACTTAAACGAAAATCCGAAAATGAAATGATGCTAAAAAATATTGTAATAGAAGGGATCATATCGATACATGCCCGGGAACACCCTATGTTGATAAAGGAAAAGCTCATAACGTTTGTGCCATCTTCCCAACGCTCTCCTAAGTAATAGCGATGGAACAAATCAGGAAACAGCTTTCATTAAACGAGCGTCGGGCCCAATCAACTGCATGGGCGCTGACCTTTGCGGATATGGTGACCCTGCTTCTTACGTTTTTTGTTCTCCTATTAGTGATTTTGAATGATGCTGAACAACATATTGATCGTGTTATCAATAAACTGTTGGATGAAACGTACGAGGAATTAAACGCCAATATATCCTCATCATACGTTTCCGTAGACCGAGTCACAAAAGGCATAAAGATTACCATGCGGGGCACATTATTTAAATCCATGTCAGAACAAGTTGACCCAAAGGTAATCCCGCTCTTAGTTCAAATTGGCGGCATTGTGAGAACGTCAAAAATTATTAACGTAAAGGATGAGCCGGATTTTGCGCCATTATTGGATCTCATCGATAAACGAAATTCCTATCTGAACGTCGAAGTCAGATGCGAAGGACATTCAGACGATCTTCCCTTGCCAAAAAAATCTGTATTCCCAAGTAACTGGGAATTATCATCCGCCCGATCATTGAATCTTGTACGGCTCTTAAGTACTTATGCACAAATGCCGGAAAGGTTGTTTTCTGCTATGGGATATGGTGAGTTCAGGCCAATTATCTCTGTTAAGGATGATTCAACCGGACAATTATTAATAAGAGACAGACAAGCTCTTCGTGACGCTCGGGGGACAAACAGGCGTGTAGAAATTTATTTAGATGCATTTCTGAAACAAAAAGTAAATGGAATAACAGATGAAACTTAACTAATGACGTATTTCTGGTTATTATTATTTCTTGTACCCTGTTTTGGACAAAACACTCAAACAACCAAATCCGTTAATCTGACCACTTCTCCAAATATCAAATCAAAAATTGGGAGTTTGAATCCTGGAGCCACCATTAAAAAATTAAAACTGGATCCATCTGGGAAATTCGTCAAAGTGACTTTTGAAGCATATGTTTCCGTAGATGCCTTGAAGGATCCAACGGTATCTCTCCTTGTGGGATCAAGCCAAATTGCCGATGACGTTAAATATAAGTTAATCAGTGCGAAACAATCGGGAAACC
>CAWVTW010000232.1:0-2008 GCA_963933175.1 uncultured bacterium | reverse complement strand
GCACCCAAAGATAGGATATTTGCATTGTTGTGCTCTCGGGAGAGTTTCACTATTTCCACTGGACCATTATAAAATACTGCTGCCCGAACACCTTTGACCCGGTTAGCTGCCATGGCTTCCCCCTGTCCCGAACCACCTAAAATGATTCCGCGACTTTCAAGGTCGGATGCTACTGCTTTGGCGCAGGGAAAAATGTAATCAGGATAATCATCTAGTGCATCGTATTCATGGGCACCGTGATCTGTTACTTCATGGCCTTTTGAGATCAAATAATCCCGAATGATATTTTTCAGGTCAAGTCCAGCATGATCTGTTGCAATATGTATTTTCATTTAGTTAAGCATTAAAGTAGTTTATTTAAATGAGCCCTAATCTTTTTCTCAACTTGATCTGCTGTAAAACCAAATTGTTGCGCTAAATCTTTCCCCGGTGCGGATGCACCAAAATGATCAATACCAATCGAGAGACCATTGAACCCTGCATATTTTGCCCACCCTTGGGTAATACCTGCTTCCAGAGTCACTTTCAAACAACCCCGAAATGGAATTAAATCAGTTTTAAATTTGTCTGATTGAGATTCAAATAATTCCATACAAGGCATACTAATGATACGGCAATTTTTATCATCCATTCTTTTCGCTGTTTCAATTGCAAGAGCAACTTCAGACCCAGTCGCAATCAATACAATTTCGGGTGACCCTTCACAATCTTGTCTTATATAAGCGCCATTTTTTACACCTGATTCAATCTTGGAATAATCCATATCTGAAACTGGCAGACCCTGACGAGTCAATAAAAGTGCTGAGGGTGTATTTCGATTTTCCATTGCCAGTTTAAAACAAACAGCCGTTTCTTTGGCGTCGCCGGGGCGAAATACATTAAAATTTGGAATCGCTCTTAGGACCATGGTATGTTCAATGGGTTGATGCGTTGGGCCATCTTCCCCCACCCAGAATGAATCATGAGTAAATTCATGAATAGCTCGTACTTGTTGAATAGCTGCCAACCGAAGTGCAGGGCGCTCATAATCTGCAAATACCAAAAAGGTGCCACCAAATGGAATGATGCCACCATGTAATGACATTCCATTCATCATTGCAGCCATCGGGAATTCTCTCACACCAAAAGCAATATTTCTACCAGATTTATTATTCTTTTGAAAATCGGAATATTTATTTGCAAAATTTCCTGTGTAATTGGATGGCTCTAAATCTGCGGAACCCCCAACAAGGTTGGGTAATAATTGAGCATAATGATCCAAAGCTAAACCGAACGCTTTCCTTGTAGCCAATGAAGTACTTTCTTCAAATTTGGGATAAGTAAAAACTGGGAGTTGATCTTCTACAGCAACGGACCAAAATGAATCAACACCTGAATCTTTTCTGCATTCTGATAGTTGCGTATCCCAATCTGAAACTGTTTTATACAATGAATCAAATCTGGATCGAAAATGAGATTTGACTTCGTCGGGTAAAAAGAAAGATTCCGATGCTAAACCGAGCGCATCTTTTGTTGCATAAATTTCATCATCTGGCAGAGGTGCGCCATGCGTATTATGGTCTCTCTCCATTCCAGCACTCCCTTTCGCCATGATTGTTTTTCCAATAATGATACTGGGTATATCCATGATTTGAGCTTTTTCAATTGCGGTCCGAATTGCTTCATGATCATGCCCATCTATTTCTTGAACATGCCAGCCAAATCCTTCAAAGACGGTAGCATAATTTGTGGAATCACATCGCGATACACCTCCGGAAATCTGAATCTCATTTGAATCATAAAAAACAATGAGACGAGATAACCCTAAATGACCAGCCAAAGATGATGCACCTAAGGTGATGGGCTCCTGCATATCACCATCGCTTGCAAGAACATACGTATAATGATTAACCAAGCCTTTTGCATTTTTCGACTTTTCTTCCAGGACATGTCGGAGAAATGTTTCTGCAAATGCCATGCCGGCACCCATACCAAATCCCTGCCCCAGTGGACCGGTTGTACATTCTAC
>CAWVTW010000231.1:0-2016 GCA_963933175.1 uncultured bacterium | reverse complement strand
ATCGAAATCCAATTAGCTGAAACTAATAATTTAATTGTGAGTATTTTTGATGTGACCGGGCGTTTAATTAATACGTTGGTTAATAATAAATTAGAAGCTGGACTATATTCTGTTGAATGGAATGGAAAAGATCAAAACGGGCGATTGGTACCAACGGGTGTTTATATTGTGAAAGTAGTCTCCGGCCAAAATAGGCATAATCGAAAAATAGCTTTTGTGAAATAGAATAGACGATTGCAAAATAGGTATCAAATTAATTAAATTTCAGGCCAACCCATAAGGGAGTTTATTATGAGAAAAATATTTGGATTGATTTTAACAAGCGGATTGCTAATGACAAGCGTTTGGGCAGACATTGATTGTCCGGCGGATTCAGCGCTTCATATTGATATGCGAACTATGTTGCCTGATGGTAGTCCAAACCCAACCTACGGGCAAGAAATAGCAACCGGTATTTGTGGTTGTCTCGATTTTGTCAACGGTGTGCAAATAGATGAAAATACAATCACTTTTACTGTGCGGATGGTTGATAATGAATCAATTCGTGGTGTTGAATTGGATGTATATCATAATGCTGGTGATGTGCTTCATTACGGTGCTGAAGCCTATGAAGATGCAAATGGTAATGGGAATTACGATTCTGGAGAATCATTTACTGATTTAGACGGTGATGGTGAATGGTCATCTAGCGCATTTGGCTCACGTGTTGAAAAAGGAAGCAAACTAATAAATGTCACTGATGAAGATGGTGAACAACGTACCATGACTCTATTAAGCAATCGTTTAAATGATCATGTGAAAGTTTTAGCCTACAATACATCTCGTGCTTGGACTGAAGGCAATGGTGAAGAAGGCGATTTATTTTTTATTACTTATGGATTACCTCAGGGTGCTAGTGCGCTACCAGCTGAAATCGCATTCCATTTTGGAATAACGAATCTGCCTGGTACATCCATGGATCCAAATATCTTAAATGTTGTTTGTGGCTATCCTGATGAAGATAATCCTATAGTAATTAATACATCCAATGTTGCAACCGATAATGGTGAAATTTTCCCAGATGCGTTTGCATTGAATCAGAATTATCCCAATCCATTTAATCCATCCACACAGATCTCTTTTGATGTACCTGCGGGTGCAGATCATGTGATGATCAATATCTACAACATTTTAGGTCAGAACGTGAATACATTAGTGAATGAAGTCATGAGTCCTGGTTCTTATACTGTAGATTGGAATGCAACAGATTTTATGGGAAATGCTGTTGCTTCAGGAATCTATTTTTATGAATTGCGGAGCAATTCTTTCACTGCAAGAAAGAAAATGTTATTGATTCGCTAATACTATTCCTAAACTGTAACTTTTAACTAAATTCCCCTATCTTTGATAGGGGAATTTTTTTATGCGGAACACAAAAAAACAAATTCTTTTGGGGTTCTTGTTCAGTTGGGTGTTGTCTCAACAGGCTTACAGGTCTGTGGAAAGTATCCAATCTGAATGGAACGAATACACGTCTTACCAAAAAGACGAGAGAGTCTCTTTCTGCGATTTTCTTTTCAAGGAAGGGTACTATGAACGGTGTCTTCTTACAGCATTCCAACTTTTGTACCAATTCTCTGACGATCCAATAAGTCCGACCATCAATTATTATATCGCCAGATGTTATGAGGAGATGCAAATTTATAACTTGGCGCATCAATATTATCGGCAAGTGATCCAAAAGGAACCCGAATCATCATTAATCTATAAAGCAGCAAACTACCGAGATATTTATGTCAATTTATTAGCAGGTGAAGTAAGTGAACTGCTGGAAGCTACCGAAAATACTGATGATCCATATATGATTACATTCCGAGGATATGCGCAAATGAAGAAATTGAAATGGGAAGAAGCTCGGCTATCATTCATTCACGCGCAAGCACTATTCAATCATTCACACTATAATAAATTAATGGGGCCACTATACCAAACAATTGAAAATGTAGGTTCTGTTCCAAGGCATAATCGGTACCTTGT
>CAWVTW010000230.1:0-2034 GCA_963933175.1 uncultured bacterium | reverse complement strand
ACAGACGGGAGAATAATATCCATGTAAGGCTCTTTAGAGAAATTACCATACTTGGCATCATCATAGGCTTTTTCCAAATGGTCATAACTTGGACTGATAGAAATGGCCCCACGGAGATGATGCCCATCGCCGGGGAGACAGGTAAAATTCGGCAATCCATCCAGTGCAAGATTCACTTTTCCTGAAGAGCCACGAATACGGAAGTTTTTAATATCCGTCACAAAATCAGAAGGAAGATCACTTTCATCCACCATTTTCAAAAAGGAGAGTTTTGGATCCAGTCCCGAAATAACAATATCCGAATTGTATTCATCACCATTTTCTAAGGCAACACCCACTGCTCGTCCATTTTTGACGATGACCTTTTCAACTGGCGCTTCTGTCATAATATCAGCACCAAAATATTCTGCGGATCGGGCGATGGCCATGCTCACGGCGCCAGTACCACCCCGCTGAAATCCCCATGCGCGGAATGCACCATCAATATCGCCCATGTAGTGGTGGAGCATTACATAAGCAGAACCCGGAGACCGGGGTCCCATGAAAGTGCCAATAATACCGCTGGCGGACATGGATGCTTTCAACGGTTCAAACTCAAACCATTCATCTAAAAAATCTGCCGAGCTCATGGTCATGAGTTTGGTCAAATATTCAAATTGTTCACTGCTTAATGTTTTGAAATGATTCAATAATTTTTTGGTGGCACTCAAGTCTGAAAGGGATGGGCGAATGACGTTGGGTGCAATTGTTTCCAAAATGGGACGAACTGCCATACCTATTTGACCCATGGCAGGCCCAAAACGCATATATGTTTCAGCATCCTTTTTAGAATGACGCGCTATTTCACGGTAAGTTTGGTCTGCATCTGCCGTACGAAGGAGATAATCATTGTCTAATGGTGTGAAAGAGCTCTCCAAAGGCAGCAGTTCCAATCCGAATTTGGGAAGCATAAGTTCTCGCATCACGTTTGGTTTCATCAAACTCACCACATAGGAGCAAACAGAAAACTTGAATCCCGGGAAAATTTCTTCCGTTACAGCGGCTCCGCCCAGTATATACCGCCGTTCTAAGACCAATACTTTTTTACCGGCCCGGCTCAAATAAGCCGCTGCAGTGAGTCCATTATGCCCACCGCCAATGACGATAGCATCGTATTTTTTTACACCGGGCATGAGCGTTTCCTTTCTGGGTCAAAGAAGGGTGTCTTTACTACTTTGGCTGGTGTGAGTTTTCGGAAATGTTCCACTTTTAATTCAAACATGAGTTCTGATCCTTCGCTGGCATATTCTGATTTCAAATGGGCCAGGGCGATATATCGTTTCAAAATTGGTGACCATGTTCCGCTGGTGGCATAGCCTACTTGTTCGCTCCCTTTATATAAGGGAGTACTCGTTCGCCAGGCGGTGCCGGGAAGTCCCGGCGCTAATCCAGCCTTTCGAAAATGTTTCTCCAGTTCATGCCATTGAATTTCGATGCCCACAAAATCCCATTCCGGGCCGCGAGCGACTTCAGCTTCTAAGGCTTGCTTTCCAATA
Source organism: uncultured bacterium (assembly GCA_963933175.1). Taxonomy (GTDB): domain Bacteria; phylum Fidelibacterota; class Marinisomatia; order Marinisomatales; family UBA1611. Next base: position 499 of record CAWVTW010000230.1, on the reverse strand, counting down.
AAATCTTTTTTCTTCATTTTTACAGCCCACCCCAAACCCAATTCGTAGGGAGATGATTTCCGGGATTCAATAATGGCATGCCGAGATGATACATAATCAACATCCAACAGGATGAGTCCAGCTTCGATCCGGACAATGTCCAAAGCGTGAAGACCGGTGGGTGTGATACCGAATGATTTCCCTTTTTCCAAAAGTAGATCCCAGACTGTTAAAGCATCTTTAGGGTCCATCCAAATTTCATAGCCAAGATCACCTGTATATCCAGTGCGGGAAATAGATACGGGGATATTGCCAAATGTGGTATCCATCATCCAAAAGAATTTGAGACTGTTCAAAGAATCAGAAGAAACAGCATTTAGAATAGCTCGGGAGTTAGGTCCTTGGAGTGCCAGTGCCGCCGTTGTGAATGAATCATCTGTAATAGTAATATCCATCCCTGTTGCATTATGTTTGATCCAATCAAAATTTGGTTCGGCACTGGTAATGCGAAATTTGTTTT
>CAWVTW010000229.1:0-2036 GCA_963933175.1 uncultured bacterium | reverse complement strand
TTAAACCAGATGACAGCACGTTCTTGATTAACATGATAATATATATCTCCGGATGAATTAGAATTTCCACCTTCATTATTTGGATTGAGATCATCCCAAAAACCAAATATGGCAGGTCGTGGCGCGTTTGGAGATGGAAGATCGCTATTCAACCATGCATTTTCATTCTCACTATTCCATCCTATCCACCCATTAGCATTAACATCAACATAATTATACGATTCATTAAAAAATTCAAAATCAAAAGGTAAATCAACCGGATTGTCAGCAAATAAATCATTGTGAGTAAAGTTGAGAAGGGTGGCATTATTCTGAATATCAATCCACTCATATTCCATTCCCAATTCTTCAGCAGCTGATGTCCAATAATAATTACCTCCATCGGGGCCACCCTGGGGATTCAAAAATGGAATATTACCTGCGGCATTTACTGAATAATTCAATTGGGTTTCTACCTCTCCAACATTTGACAAGGTTACAGTCTGATTTCCAAAATCTCCCGAAATTAAATTAAAAGTGAGTTCGTCAGGATTAACTTCAATTTCGGGTACACCGAATGATACGGTGAATGAAATGGTTTCATCAGCGCTGGTTACATTTAGCAGATTTAGCCCGCCATCTCCTCCATTTCCACTGTTATAGATGAAACACGAAGGGTCTGTCCCATTATTTAAGAATGTGTGTCCATAATCTGAACTATAAGGTGCTAAATCAAAACTACCATTGTACTCCAGTGTGCCGCCAGGTCGGTAACAGTAAATTTCATCCGGTGGCCCTTGAGCATTCCCATTGCCAGCTGACGTGTTAATTCTGTAAACAACAAGGCCATTTCGGTTTCCCGGTGTATTAATGTCATAAAGGCCTTCTTTTCTTCTGTATTCAACAACAAAATATTCAGTTTCAGAATTTGGAGAAGCTATTTTATAAATTGCATTTTCCTGTTGCTGCAACGGATTGATCGTATAAGTACCACTTTCGGTTATTTCGGGAAGGTCTGGTAACCAATCACCATATTTCCATTTCATAAAAGCGCTAGGGTATTGAGGCGGATTGGTATTGGCTTCCATGACATCCCAACCCCCAACAGCTGAAGGCGCTCCACCTCCATCATAGTGGTAAAGGTCAGGCGCACCCAATACGTGAAAAAATTCGTGACAAAGCACACCAACATTGAAATACCAGGATTCAGATAACATGAAGAGATAATCCCACACCTGCGCCCCGTTTATCAGAACCGTTTCAGTATAAAGTGACCAACGGTGCGGCCATAGCAGGTCTGCCCAATCTCCGGGACCACCATAGATGACAAATGAAACAGCATCAACGATCCCATCATCGTTAGCGTCAATATCTATTAAGGGTGATACTTGACTAGCGATGGAATTAAGTGCATTCGCTAATAATGTATGTTCACGCTCAGTACGCTCATCATTATTCTGGTAACCATTTGTATTTATATTTGAATAAGGTTCATAAAAGCTTCTGGGCTGTAGATCCTGGTAAGACGTATTAACATCATTTGATGTTTCAGGGTAATGGCGTGTATTCACCAGCAGTGTATTGTATGAAACTTCCCAGTAGTAATGACGTAAAGAAGGCTCATCTTCATCGGTCTGAAAGACCTCATCATAATAGGATCTTGGTTGCACAAATTCTGGATCATCAGAAAATCGAATAAATACGTTAATTTGTGCAATTTCCCCAGATGTTGGGGCATCTCTAGATTCTCGGGTGGATTCAGGATTGTGATAAAAAGATTTATTCCGTTGATATATTTCATCACTGATAGCTAATCCTGAAATCAGCCCATAAGTATCTGGGTTTCCATGACCTACAATCAGGGCAGATGGGATTAAATCACCATTAAAATCTAAATTGGCATAATAATAATAACCATCTTCCTGATTCATGATTATAGTAAAATCATTGGCATCATGAAGTCTTCTTCCATATTGGTCCCCAGTCACAAAACAATCAATAACTTCGCCATTGGGCTGAGTAATTGTTCTCGGAATATCATTGAACCATGTTGCAAA
>CAWVTW010000228.1:0-2046 GCA_963933175.1 uncultured bacterium | reverse complement strand
TTTTTTGTTTGCCTAAAAGCTACTGGATAGGGTGTCTCTAAATTTTTTCTTCTAATTTTGGCAACGCTGAATTATTAGATATACTATGATTTATGTATTTGTATCTATATTTGTGACAATTTTCATTTCACTTACTAATTATTAAGAGGACAAAACAATGAAAAAAGTGATACTGTTTGGGAGTGGATTGATTTCTATCCTTTTCGCTACCACAATTAACATACCATCTGATTATACAACCATCCAGGCAGGTATTAATGCTTCGGTTGATGGAGACACTGTGCTTGTTGCACAGGGGACTTATTCAGAAAACCTCATTCTTGAAAAAGAAATAGTCCTCGCCAGTCATGCGCTAAATGATGACCTTAATACCGAATGGATCAATAATGAAAATATTCAAGAAACCATCATCAGTGGTACCTCGGAACCAGTCGATCCAGATTATGGAAGTTGCCTGGTTGTTCGGGATGGTAATATTGCACCCACAATTTTAGGCTTCACCTTTCAAGATGGTATTGGCACTGCTATGGTGGAAAACGATACATGCGAAATAGTTGTCCAACGCCCGGAACGATCCGGTGGAGCAATCCTGATATTTAAAGCTTATCCAACCGTCATGTATAATCGATTCATAAATAATGGTAGCGCTCAATCTGATAGTGGTAGTGGTTCAATCAATATCGCAAATGGTGGTGCAATTGCTCAATTCAGTGATGAGGATGTTGAGTTTGATGAAGATAGGAACAACGCCAGAAGAATCCGTCACTCAAGCCGGGACATACCGGAAGAGGTCAATATACAAAATAATTATTTTGAGAATAACAGCAGCGGAGATGGTAAGAATTTTTATTCCCGAGGGTATGATGGATTCATCGATGTAAGCTACAGCATTTTTGAAGATATTGATTGTGAGTCAAACAGTGTTAATGAGTTTGTACTTAAATCAAAAGAAAAAGAAGCAGTGTATATCCAAAATGATGTTTCCGGCAATTGTATAGAAGGAAATTCATTTTATGTTTCTATGGATGGAAATAATAACAACCCTGGAACAGAATCTCAGCCTTTTAAGAATATTGGCCATGCTCTAAGTCTAGTAAAAAATGACTCAACCACTATAACCACAATTTATGTTGCAGATGGTGTGTTTTCGCCATCGACAACGGGTGAACAATTTCCAATTATTCTTCCAGATTATGTTCATTTGATTGGCACCAGTCGAGAAACTTCAATATTAGATGCAGAAGCTGATTTGGAGAAAGAAAGCCGAGTGATTAAAATAGTGGAAGAATGTGAAAATATTAAAGTAGCAAACTTTACAATAACAGGTGGAAATGCCGTAAGTGCCGGATGTATTGGCGGTGGTGGAATTCTTGTAACACATCCTGATCTTGAATATGTTTATGATGGACCAGTTAGTCCTGTTAACGCAGTCTTCGAGAATTTGATCCTTACAGATAATACTGCAGCTGCCGGTGCTGGAATTTCTATTTGGCGAGTGTCTGGTCCAACTTTGTCGAATCTTATTATTCAGGAGAATACTTCAGAACATTATGGTGGTGGATTAATGATTTTTTCAGCTACTGTATCAGTGACGGATATAACAGTTACTGGGAATAATTGCTATAGAAATGATTCTGTTGGTGGCGGAATGATAATTAATAATTCAGAAGCGACGTTGACAAATGTTACTGTAAATGATAATACAGCATCTTATGGCGGTGGGATATTTATCCTTGATACTGATGCCGCATTAATAAATTTAACAGTTAGCGGGAATACTGCTACATTTTTTGGTGGTGGATTGTTTGTAGGGGCAAATACCAATCCCATACTAACTAATTCAATTATATGGGGCAATGATCCAACTCAAATTCAGGGATTAGGAACACCAACAATTACTTATAGTGACATACAAGGTGGATGGAATGGTATAGGTAATATTGATTCAGACCCATTATTCTGCAATCCCGATAGTAGTGATTTTACTTTAACAGAAAATTCCCCGTGTGTTGGAACAGGCGAAAGTGGTGCGAATATGGGAGCGTT
>CAWVTW010000227.1:0-2065 GCA_963933175.1 uncultured bacterium | reverse complement strand
GTTGCATCAGGTAAATTGTGTTGGTTAAAATCCATGTAATCTTGGAATTTTTAATAACTATATGTTCTGATAAATTAGCAACTGGATTTAGGAACTATTATGCAATGTTGTCAAAGGGATTCGAGGAGTTTTCAGGACATGTTTTGGTGAAATTTTTGGAGCAAATGTTGTGCTGTGTTTCAAATTTAGGATTTCTTTTCCTCCTCCCATCTATTATCAATGTGTTGTTGATATCATTTACATCAGAGGTTTTGCTTTGGCATATGATTTACATGTATATTTTTACCATACAAATTGGTGGAAATTACACACAGTTGTGTTACTACGTTGCTTACGCTCTTTGTGGTGTCCATTGTTAGTATAGGGGAGGGAGGTATTGCTGATATGTATTCCCTTTCTCCAATTATTGAGGTGGACTCCATTGGAAAAATAAATAAAAAATACAGGACGACTATGAGCTCCATGTCAGCCTGGCTTCGCCTCATACGTCAGTGGACCGGGTGGGATTCCCGGCCGGTTGTGCGCCTGAAATTCCAGGGCAACACCAACCTCAAGCCTCGTGACCACCGTCTCACTGCTGACGCCCAGTTGATAAGATTGCTTGTATTTAGGTAAGATTTCTTTGAATATTAATACCTGTTAACGCATATACCCCATACAGAATAGGTGTCATTTACATAGAGCATGTTGTCCAGCGGGACGAAAAACAATACATTGCCTGGTAGCCATCCTATTGCATGAAGTTTCCTACATGAATTTAGTACAATAGCTCTTTACAGTTCACTGCATCTCAATTATGAGTATCTGTGTGTTTTTTTACAATTGCTACATGTGTGATGAAGTCTGCGTGCGTGAGTGAACGCATGACCAACTATTTCAATGTATCGTGGGCTGTCCTCAGTCCTCCAGGAGAAGGGACAATAGAACCAGTTATTGTTTATGTGCACATGTTGTATTATCTATCTATTTATGCTATTGATGGACTGACTGTTGTATACCACTTTAGCACTTCCGTGCAGGCCCTTATTCTGAGTACTGGTGATCATCTCACATTATTTACATGGACCAATAGCAATATTAATAATATGATAGCACTTTAGCAGTCGTATGTTGTAATGCAGTAATTTTAGACAATGATTACGTTGAATGGATACAGGTTTTATATACACTTATTATACGTTACGAAATCTGTACATTGTTTTGCGTGCATGACCGGTTCATACATGGATTGGCCGATCTTGAAACGGGCGCTTGCCAGGATTTGAGTTTACTCATAAATAAACACATCGAATTACTGTTGTGATTTCTGATTGTTGGAGATGATGTACAGGATCACATTTATGATTATATTATCAATTTATTATTACATAATACCCCATTTTTAGTTGTTGTATGCAATGACTATTATACTAGTTGTAGTGGCAATTGATTTTATTGCGGCCATAATGTGTTCCATATAGCGTTTTCCATCGACGGTTTTGCATTTTCGTCCTATCGTAGTATCAGCCTCGGATTGGATTCATGCATAAATTAGTTGATTTTCCTGGGTAATTTCTTACAATATTATATTGTCGGGAATAATTATAGGTATAGGTCTAATTATGGGTATGTCTAGGATGTTTTTGTTTGATTTTAACTTTCCACAAATTGTTAACATATTTATTTGATTTTCCTCGCACTATACATCAATGCCAGTATTATTGCATCATCTATAAAATATCCAATTCTGTTTACATCATGGTTATTGGACTGGTTGGATTGTTAGGCATAGATGATTGCTGCTAACTCTGATTCAATTATTCATGCAGTCATGAATTTAGGTGTCCTCACGGGGGCCTCACGGCTATCCGACTATCATATTTCAATGTATAGATGGAGCTTATTGATTGGTAATTTGCTGTTGAATGGTTTTTTTATGTATTGTCTAATAGGGGTGGTAGTTGAATGTTTTATATATTGTCTAATAGGGGCAATTATGTAGTAATTTCAATTTGGATTGCAGATTATGTATTGATTAAATGGATGCCTAATTTAGAGAATTATCTATTATGTAAAGTAGATTTCT
>CAWVTW010000226.1:0-2068 GCA_963933175.1 uncultured bacterium | reverse complement strand
TGCGATAGATCTTCACCAAATATTTCTGTTATATCCAGTATTGCCCGTGTGTATGATTCAGAATTTTCAAAGACAATTTTATTTGATACCAACAAACCTGTTTCAAAAGCTATTTTGTTAAACCGTTCACTCATTGGATCACAGATTTCAATTGCTTTGCCAAATTCGTCAACTCCCAAAATAAACCGCATCCATGCGGCTAAAGCTAAGGATATTTTTGAGAAAGGACGTTTGTGGAGAACTTGTTCACGGACGGTATTCAATAGACGTTGAGGTATTTTTTGTGAACCATCCATAGCAATCTGCCAAGTTCGATGACGCAAACCTGGATTTTTAAAACGGTCTAAAAGTGCGACTTTATACTCAGCTAAATCTATGGAAGGGTGTGTTTTCAAAGTAGGTGATATTTCTTCGTCCATCATTTCACGAATAAATTTCAAAAAAGTAGAATCAAGCATTGCATCGGAAACATACTCATAACCCGCGAGAAAACCAAGATATGCGATCGTCGAGTGTGTGCCATTAAGCAGACGGAGTTTCATCTCTTCATAAGGCCTAATGTCATCAGTAAGTTGTACTCCTACGCTTTGAAAATCCGGTAGACCACATGCAAAATTATTTTCAATTACCCATTGTCGAAAAGGTTCACAAATCACAGCAGCTTCATCTCTACACTTTAATTGTTCCGTAATGGACAATTTGTCATTTTCTGTTACTGCAGGCACAATACGATCTACCATACTAGAAGGGAAACATCCTTGATCTGCTATCCATTGATTTAATCCAGGATTGACTATCTTGGAAAACTCAAGCACTAAATTTCTTAGCATTTCCCCGTTTTCTGGGAGGTTATCACAGCTCAAAACAGTATAAGGAGGAAGTCCGGCCTTGTACCTTAAATCCAATCCGGCAACCAAATATCCAATGGCGCTCATCGGAAACTGGTAGTTGGCAAGGTCATGTAAGATGTCAGGATGTTTTTTCAGTAACTTGCCGGAAGACGGATCATGGCAATATCCTTTCTCTGAAATGGTCAGAGTTACCAGTTTTGTCTGAAAATCAGCAAGTCGTTTTAAGACTTCTAATTGCTCTTTCGGTGCAAACAATACTTCTTTCACAGAACCAATTACTTTTAGACTGTCACCTCTTTCAGAGCGTTCCGCAACTGTGTAAAGCGAATTTTGAGGCAACATTTGGTCACGTGTGGTGGAATGGAGAAGGCTCACCCCGCAAATCATCCAATCGCTGGGATCATGCCCTAAGATTTCTTCCAAATATACTGCTTGATGCGCACGATGAAAGGCTCCAATTCCGAAATGTACAATACCTACTTTCAGTGAATTTCGATCATAACTCGGCCTAGGTATTTCTTCAGCCAAAAGTTGGACAGATGTCAAACGGGGAACTCTCTCAGTTTTTTCCGGTTTCATTGAATTAATATCAATTTTATAATTTTAACCTGATTATTCTTCAAAGTATTCTTTGTTTTTTCCCAGTAATTGTTCCAAAGAGGCGAAGACTGTGTTTAGGTGGAAAGACATGGCATCTACTGCTTGTCTCTCATTCCCGGAACATAGTGCATCATAAATTTTTGAATGCTCTTCTACAATTTCGGTAGCCCTTCTTGGCAAAGGTAGAGCCAAAATTCGTACTCGATCCATTTGTGCTTTGGCATTATTTATGATTTTCCAAACTCGACTTGAAAACTGAAATTCAACAATTGTTCTATGGAACAAGTCATCTAACTCAGACAGTCTTAATCGGTTATCATCTTTGACACACTGTTTTTGTTGTTCAATCAACATTGACAATTTTTCAGCCAGATCTGTATTACAATTCTTTACAGCGTAACGAACCGTAGCGGTTTCCAGAGATTCCCGTATAAATTGGCTTTCCTGAACATCTTTAATGTTAATTCTAGATACATAGGTGCCAGATCGATCAAGTATGGATATCAGTCTTTCATCAGCTAATTTCAACAATGCTTCTCGAACCGGGGTACGTGAAATTTGTAATTGCTTACAAATTTCTTTTTCTCTCAATCGTTGTCCAGGTTTCAACCAGAGTG
>CAWVTW010000225.1:0-2092 GCA_963933175.1 uncultured bacterium | reverse complement strand
GAAGCAGGGCGAATAAAATCGGGCGTTTCTTGATATAATCCGAGAAACGGCGATTTCTTTCCCTCAATTTTTCCACTATTGTTTTTTTCTCCTGATTCATAGCCAATTCATCTCTAAATACATCTGCTATGGCACCATGAATTTCTGGCTCCAAACCATAGACACCACTTTTGCTAATGATATAATTAGGGCTATTTATTTTAGTCTCTGCAATCCAGGGGTATACACGCTCTAATGAAATTCTCTGAATCTCATGTTCCATCGGCTGGGAAATAAAAATATTCGGGCTTGAACCCCTAGAGACTCTCATGTCACCCATGCCTTCAACTTTATTATTTATTCCATACAAGGTGGTAATGATTCCTTCGCTGTCTACTCTGCGTACCAACCCAAACTTGTTATCTCCAATATATAATTGGTCAGCACTATCAAAATCAATTGCTACAGGTAACCCTAAGAAAGAGTCTGTGGCTTTAATATTATTCTTTACCATGCCATCTGTTTCGTTCATACCGGCAAAGGGGACTACGGTAGAATCATTGATAACCTGGTATACTATATTGGTTGAAGGACTCACAACAAAAACACTATCCTTATTGTTTACAGCAATATCTCTGATTCCGTTCACTATACCTGGTTGCAGAACTATACTGATATCCCTGTTCTTGTCAATCTCTACAACACTGTCATTACCTTCATATAAAACATAAATATTACCATTTGGTCCAACAGTAATTTTTGTTGGAGATGTTTCTTGTCCTTTACTAATGCTTCCATCTTTATTTTTTCGGGGGCTTATTAAGGATTCAAAATAATTATCCAACATAGAAAACATGCGATGATTATCTCTATCGGATATGTATACTATGCCATTGGGGCCAACATCAATCCCAGATGGGTGGAGCAGCTTTTCTCCCAAAACTTTATTTCCTACCAAGGTGGATGCATCTTGATTTAAATTTAATTCATAGATTGTTTGATCATTCGCTGACGCTACCAATAAAGTACCATCATCTGTGATAGCCAGCGCTTCGGGATGATGTAATTTTTCAGACACATCCGGATTCAATACCACAGGCGATGATGTCCAAACCCATAGTGGATTATTATTTAGATGGCTTAATGCATCAAAATAATGAACTTCAAGTTCGGAAAATTCATTGATACCCCAGGTGAGCACTTGGCCTACACCTTCTAATAATGCATTCTCTGCTGCACAAGAGTCATTTATACAATTAAAATTATAATACAAAACAGTATCAACGGTTTCACTATACATGAGCGTGTCCAGGGTAATTGATGTGTCGATCGTTTCATAGACAATCATTGAGTCTATAGTAATCGTCGTATCACTGACCATACGCTTCATATGTTTCTGATTGTATTTTTGATTTCCTTCAGAAATAAATTCTCCTAACGTTTTACTTTTATTTTCCAAAGTATCAACTATGGATACAATGTCATCAACTAAGAAATCGGTATTATCTGTCACCAAACCAGATGATGCAGTTGTATCTATGCTTTCGACAGTAAAATCTACTGGAACCATACTAGAATTGATTAGCGTATCTACCTGTATCAAAGTATCTATGACTGTGATATTGGATGCAGAAAGGTCAATACCTGGCCTGGATGATTTTTTTTCAATATTAATCAGCGTGTCAGTATCAAACCTTATCCGCTCTACTAGTTTAAGGGTCTGTATGGAGTCAGGTATAAAACGATTGGGATCTATTACTTTTTGAAATCCTAATTTTCGAGTTTCATTAAAAAGAAATGCATTTATTATTTCTACTTCCATGGTCTTTAGTAGACCCTTATTTATGGGCTGAATTGAAATGTAGTCAAAATTTACTTTTGATAATAAATGGTTCTGTTGTTCATCATTTGTTGAGCCTATGCGGGCTTCAGCATTAGGATCCAATACAACTCCATCTTCCAAAAATTCTTCAGTATATGTGTAGTCATCGTCATATTTATCCAGGTCGTTTATTTTTACCCATACTATATCAGAATCTTTGCTACCTTTTAAATCTACGACATTGAGAACAACAGAGAACTTTGTTCCGGCAGGCATCTCGGGCAGGGCTAC
>CAWVTW010000224.1:0-2100 GCA_963933175.1 uncultured bacterium | reverse complement strand
TACTGGCTTTCTCAAATTTTATCGCTGAAGGTTTGAGAACTTCCATTACCTTTCGGCTTGCTCGACTATACAATCCTCTAGTTCCGCTAAGATAGATGGCATTTCCATATGGCGCCCCCGGACATCTCCTCCATGCTTCCCCAATAGGCATAGCAGAATGAATGCCATATTTTCTCGCTGGATAATTGCAAGTAGAAACGATTCCTCTGGCACGGCCTTGATTGGGATCAGAACCGATAATTAGAGGAATCGTTGGATCTAAGTCGTGATGTAGTGTCTCAACCGCAGCAAAGAAAGCATCTAAGTCACAATGAACAATAATCCTCTCTGAACTTCTACTGGCCTCATCTAGAGTTGCTCCTCCATCGGAAGATTTGATTCCAGCACCAGTCATTGATATTACTTGACTGTCAGCGGTGTTTAACTATAACTCAAAAATAAGGAATATATTCGGCTTAGTTAAAATAGTGTTAATCTTTACGTTAGTTGAATAAACTCTATGCGAGGCTTATTCACTCATAGGCGATAAATATGGAAAAGGTATTTCATGAATGGATTAAATGGTTTCAAACGACTTACGAAGCGGAACCGGTTGTACTGTATGGTAAAGGAGTAAACGACTCAAAGCAACAACAACTGGTACGTGTTTGGATATCTGCCAATGGAGAGGTTCCCACTGGTGGGAAGTTACTCGCCCAAAGTATTTTTTTAGATAAAAAGAAAACGAAAGCAGCGAATGGTTTAGTAATATTTAGAGTAAAAGGAAGCACACCCATCGTATTTTCAACCAAGTCCTATATCTCGGAAGGGGATTTGAAATTTAATCGAGGAACGAAAAATAAGTCTGTTGTCAATAGAGCAAAAAAGACTAACGGAAAAGAAAAAAGGAGATCACTACCACTAAAAAAGCCATTCCATTGGAGATGTAGGGAGTGTGGAGAGGTCGGGGAGAGTGAAATACTTGAGAACCACTGCGAATTACAGCCAAAGCAGTTGGCCCCGTTATCTGATGAAGGTAAAATATGGTTTGAGAAATTCTTAGATAGCGTTGAATGGAAGTATGTTTCAATAGATAAACTAATGGCGATTCCAAACATTTCAAATGAAAGTAAAGCACTATTAATTGCTGAAGAAGCTGGCCGTAGCCTTGAACAAATAATGTGTGGACTAAGTCTTGAATGCCCTTCTCATTACGAATTGTTTGACCGTAGAAATACTCACCTTAGAACTTCAGATCTAAAAACAAAAAAGGGCTTTAATGATGCATTAAAAGATTCTATAAAAAATCATGGGAAGATTCTATCTGCGATGAAAACTGCGCCCATTGACAAAATAGAACTCGGTCATATTTTTGATGAATTCTTATCAAATATATGCGACTTAGTAGTCAGTGATACTTGGAAGAAAGGAGAAAAAATACGCTACTATTCACCATCGTTGAAGGTGGCGGTGACTGGAACTCCAGACTTGAAATATTTGGATGTTCCCGTGGAAATGAAAACGATTGAGAATTTACCGTATAGGCATATTGGACAGAATAAAAAAAATAATTTTAGAACAAAAGTAAAAACAAATTACATGACGCAGGTTTCAATCTATAGTAAGGCGGTAGAACGACAATGGCTTCTTGTCCTTCTAATCTCTAGACAAAGTGGAGAATTTACTGTATTGCCGATGAGTAATGTCGCATATTTGCCGCAATTAGAAAAGAAATTAATAAAATGGAGTGAAGAGCCAGAATCAGCGATATTGCTGGAAAAATATCATCAGCTGAAAGGAGCCCCTGAATCCTAGATGATTGTAATCAAAGTAGATGTTTATTCACAGTTGTTTCGCATTCCGCACCTGAAAGTACAGTCATTATTGCGTTGGCAATATCCCTACCGACTCTTGCCTGTGCTTCTAATGTGGCTGCGCCAATATGTGGAGTTCCGTGGAAATTATCGTGCTGAATTAGAGCATAATTTGGCGCCACTGGTTCGGATTCAAATACATCCAAAGCCACTGAAGAAATTACCCCTTGTTCTAACGCTTGTAGCAATGCCGTCTCGTCAATAATACCGCCACGTGCGCAATTCACAACATGATTTCCACATTTTA
>CAWVTW010000223.1:0-2125 GCA_963933175.1 uncultured bacterium | reverse complement strand
CGAAGTCCTAGATTATATCAACCTTGAGAACGAGTACACGCAGACAAGTTTGTCTCATACGAAAAATTTTCAGGATGAACTATACAGTGAGATAGTGGGCCGCATTAAAAAAGATGATAAATCTGTGCCTTATCTTGATAATGGATACTACTATTATTCACGCTATGAAGAAAAAAAGGAATATGCGATCTACTGCCGCAAGAAAGGATCGCTGAACGGTGAAGAAGAAATTATTTTGGATGTGAACACATTGGCAGATGGATATGATTATTTTGCTGTGGGGGGAATGTCTGTAAGCCCCGATAATAATTGGCTGGCCTTCGGTACCGATACCTTAAGCAGGCGGTTTTATGAAATTCATTTTAAAAACCTTTCTACAGGAAAAGTATTAGAAAAAACTATTCCCAATACCACTGCAAGCGTTGCCTGGGCCAATGATAATAAGACTGTTTTTTATACATCAAAAAACACGGTAACCCTATTATCAGAAATGATCTATCGCCATAAAGTTGGGCATAACTCAGACCAGGACGTAATGGTCTATAAAGAAGATGACATTACCTATTATAATGGTGTATATCGTTCCAAGTCTGGCGAATATATTATTATTTATAATAGTAGCACCCTGGTCAGCGACTATCATATTCTTCGTTCAGATAATCCGGATGGTTCCTTTGTGAATTTCTCGCACCGTGGAACTGAACATGAATATTCCATTGAACATTTTAAAAATAAATTCTATATCGTGACTAACCTGGATGCAAAAAATAACCGGCTTATGGAAACGCCGGACAATGCAACTGACATTTCCAATTGGAAAGAAGTAATCTCCCATAGAGATGATGTGCATTTATTAGGGATAGAAATCTTTAATAATCATTTGGTAATCAGTGAACGAAAAGATGGTCTGCGCGGATTAAGAGTTATCAACCAATCTACTGGGAATGATTATCAAATTGATTTCGGGGAAAAGACATATACAGCACGGATTTCCATTAACCGAGAATTCAATACAAATATTCTGCGTTATGGCTACAGTTCATTGGTAACCCCAGGTTCTACATATGATTATAATATGGATACTGGCGAAAAGACGCTCTTGAAACAGCGGGAAGTTGTCGGCGGTTATGATTCTGAAGCATATTATGCGGAAAGATTATATGCGAATGCTCGTGATGGTAAACTGATACCTATTTCACTTGTATATAAAAAAGATCAAAAACTGGATCGCCCACAAAATTTATTATTATATGCCTATGGATCTTATGGATCAACAAATGATCCCTATTTCAGCAGCACACGGCTCAGTTTATTGGACCGTGGTTTTATCTTTGCCATAGCACATATTAGAGGAAGCCAGATCTATGGCCGTCAGTCCTATGATGATGGGAAACTGTTGAATAAGAAAAATACTTTTAATGATTTTATTGATGCAGGGAAATACTTAGTTGAAAACAATTATACTGATTCAGAACAGTTGTTTTGTAGAGGGGGCAGTGCTGGGGGATTGTTGATAGGAGCCGTAGTTAATATGGAACCTAGCCTGTGGAAAGGAGCCATCGCAGGTGTGCCATTTGTTGATGTAATCACCACTATGCTGGATCCTTCTATTCCCTTAACATCTAATGAATGGGATGAGTGGGGTGACCCTCGGAAAAAAGAATATTACGATTATATGTTATCCTACTCCCCTTATGATCAAGTCAGCGATCGTGAATATCCAAATATGTTGGTTACATCTGGGTTTTTTGATTCTCAAGTTCAATATTGGGAGCCCTTAAAATGGGTTGCCAAACTCCGTGATCATTGGGATGGGCCAAATAAGTTATTTCTACACATGAATATGGATGCGGGGCATGGCGGAAAGTCGGGCCGTTTTAGACGTTACCGGCAGACCGCTTTGGAGTATGCGTTTTTATTAGATCTTGTAGGTAAAGATATAAATTTTTAACAAATCTACATCATCATCCCACAAACAAAAAACCCCACATTTGTGGGGTTTTTTGTTTTGAGAGGGTTTGCTCTATTTTAGTAATACCATCTTTCGTGTCTGTACAAAGTCTCCTGCTTGGATTCTATATAAATAAAGGCCAGCACCAACTGAAACGCCAGCATCATTGGTGGC
>CAWVTW010000222.1:0-2135 GCA_963933175.1 uncultured bacterium | reverse complement strand
ACCAACTGTATAAAGCTTCATATTTTTATCCTTCATTATGTACCCAACCATCATCTCCATGATCACGATGGTCAGATTGCAGACTTGATATCATATGCTTGAGATCACTAATACCACCCACAGTGAACCAAACAATAATTATAATGGAGACCGCCATATTAAGATATATATAGTACTCCCAATACTTCATCCAAGAGCTGTCACTCACCGGGTTCGATAAGTTGTAGACCGTTCCAAAAATAAAAATAAGTGTCCACATCCCAGTCCAGACATAGTTCAGAATGTAGATTAGCTTATCTGATTTGGTAAACTCTGCGCCCATACCAAATATTTTCCACCCGAGTTCTGGCTCTTTATTTACAACAGCCATCTCGCCTTTAATACTGTACCTTCCACGATTTAAAAGCTTGTCCATATCTATGCTACTACGATTTCCAACAAGCGAGACAAAAATATACGATATTGAGGATGATGCAATACCAATACCCCAGTACTCCTGACCGTTTATATCCATCAGGTATAAGAGAATTGTTTTGATCGTAGCCAAAGAGGATACGTCAGATAGCCAGTCAACCGATACTTGTTTGACAAGAGTTCCTCCGACCCCAATGAATGCGCCAATGATCATCGCTGTCCAGGCCGCGGCTGTTGTACCACGTTCCCAGTACAGTCCACCAATAATAACTGCGCCACAGCCACCGGAAAAAATAGCAGCTGTCAGAGCAAAATAGAGTGCAATCTTTTGGTTCTGACTAAATAAAAGACTAAAGAAAAATATAAAGACGGCGACGCCGAAAATTGAGTACCGGAGAACTCGAAGGTGCGTCTCCTTGTCAAAAGGTTTATCACGAAAAGGCATGATAACATCTTGAATAAAAATAGATCCCCAAGAGTGTAAATAGGTGTCATGGGTACTTATAAATGCCGCAAGCATTAGCGCAGCAAAGGCACCCAATAAACCTACGGGTAAGATTTCTGAAAGAATAAAAGGAGCACGTAGCTGGGTGCGCAATGTGTCTGTTGAGATTTTGTCCAGAGAACTATTCACCGCGTCAGCGACGGCCTGATAATCTGGGTGATTCATCAAGACATACACAAGAACCGGAACGAGGAACATAAACAGGCCCTGAGGAAGCCCTCGAAAGCCTGCAAGCACAGATCCCATCTTCGCCTCATGAGCACTCTTTGCTGAGGAGTTATAACCCTGAGAACCTTGCCAACCAAGGGTACCATACATGACACCAATAATACCAATTAAATAATACCAGAAATTAAAATCCTCAACCTGGCTGGTTTTGAAAGGATTGATCCTTGATGAGTTTTCATACTTCTCATTGATCTCTGAGACCCGCTCATATTTCTCAAGTTCAGGAAGGTCTTGGAACGATGGTTCAATCTCTAGATTTTGGATCTCTTTCTGGGCGAGTTTGATTGGTGTCTTTTCTAGAGACTCAGATACTTGCTCCCAACCAATCGTAAAAAATAAATAGATAGTTACAATGAAAAGCACGATAGTCACAAAAACGCCTTGAAAAAAGTCAGCGATAATAATAGCTATCTGTCCGCCAGTATACACAAAATAGAGAGCAATACTCAATAGTACAAACATGACCAATGGATACATTGGGATGCCTATGAATGAATCTGGTAATTCACAAAAGTTAATAAAGAACTGAGCTCCGACTGCGGGGAAAATACCAAAGTTGATTATGCCTGCAACAAATGCAACAATCCCAGCAAAAATACGAAATTTTCTGCTGTATCTTTTCTCAAAAAATTGTGCGAGTGTGAGACACCTTGTAGAACGAAACCGATAGATAACCCAGCCTGACATGGTGATTGCGAGAATGATAATCCCCTGACTGAGACCCCACCAGGACAATGAAAACCCAGCTACATACCCCATTTCCAAAAACATTATGATCGATATTGCGCCGAGTCCGGCTACGCCGCTGGATACGGAAATGAGATATCTCCCTGCGGTACGCCCGGCAGATAAAAAATCTGTGACACTCTTCATCAGCCCTTTGGTCATATTCACAGAGTAAATCATGCTTCCAAGGGTGATGGCAACGATCAGCCAATCAATAAATGATAAATTCATTCAACCCAAACCTTTCCATCTTTTCTAATTA
>CAWVTW010000221.1:0-2160 GCA_963933175.1 uncultured bacterium | reverse complement strand
TGTTTTGATATATCCGTGAATCGTATGATCAAATTCATTCTTGAAGGGCATCCTGTCCTCAAGATTGGTTATAATGTTTTCCTGGGCATAATCATATCGTATTTGAGATGCAGCAGTTTTACCCCGACGAAAAATAGAATCCTGAAGAAATTCACTATTACTATTAAAATTCCAGAGCGAACTGCCCTCATCTTCGAAATTTCTCATCCAGATTTTTTCCCGGCCTAAACGATAATGGGTAATAGGTTGAAAACCACCTATGATTTTTGACAGGCTTCCTGCATTCGGAATGGATAATGGATTTGAAACAAAGTAAGGTTCACCTTCAAGGAATGTTTCTTTCCATATTGGATCCCAAATACTATAATCCAATTCTTGGCTGAAAAGTGCCAACGTATCCATGACAACTATCCCTCGATTTGATTCTGGATTCACATGAACATATGTGTCCAATTCCCGAGATTGCATGGCGATGTGATCTAGAATGTAATTTGCTAATTCACCCAAGGCAGGAACAGTTAAATAATCATCAATATAAATAGGCGTGATGGAATATCCTGTGAACCCAGATTCATCAGCTTCTGCATTGAGAATCATGGATGGGTAGGTTTCCGGGTAATTCAGATCAAAAATGAAATTTCCCAGTGAATGGGCGATCATTTTCCCGTTGTAAATCTCTAGGCCCTGAATAATATGAGGATGATGAACAATTACAGCATCGGCACCTTCGTCGATGGCAAATTGGCGGATCGCACGATCCCACATTTGGGGTCGGTCCAATCGTGGCGAATAATCTTCAGCTTCCATGCCCATAAGCGGATCTTCCAAAAAGCCAATTTCACTTGCTGGATTTAGCCGCATTGCTTCGTATCCATCCGGTGGCTCATAGGAATCATAATCGCCACCGGGGGAATAGGAATATTCACTGCCACTATGCATTTCAACAACGATGAGGTCTGAAATATCCCGGATAGACTGAATCTGCTGTTTTAGATAATAAGGTGTCATGTAAGCAAATCCGGGTTTATTCTCACCGGCATTCAGATAAGGTTGATAATTATTGTATTGACCGGTTCTGTCACTAACTGAAAGAAATGCTATTGTTTGTCCTTTTCTCGAGATCATTGCAGGTAGATAAGCTTCATAACTATCCATCCCTGCCCCGGAATGATGAATACCTACTTCACTCAAAAGGTTTTGTGTCTGGATCATGGCGGGCTCCATATAATCCATAATGTGATTATTTGCCAGAGAAACCACATCAATCCCGGCATAGATCAGCCCACCCACATTCGCAGGAGCACAGCGGAACACTATGCCCTTCGTAGGGTGGGGATACCCTTGGTCTGAAAGAAGAATCTCAAGATTAGCAACGGTTACATCCGCTGCCAGACCAAGAATTTCGTATGTAGGTTCGTACAGAGCATTAACACCAAGAGTTGAAATAATCCCACCTTCTTCCTCAAATTGCCGTCCCATCATAATGTCTCCTACAAAATTCAGCGTAAGTGGAAATGATGACTCTCCTGGATCAACTTGGATCATGGCTGTTCCCCATCCTCGTTGTCCTGTTTCATCCTCCACGGTGAGGATAACGGTGTAATCATGATTATCTTGTACCACATATTCGTGGGAAGGGTGAATCTCGTTAGATGAGTTACCATCACCAAATTCCCAGTGAAATGTGAAATTGTAAGAATCAGAATCAATTACTGTAGATGTAAAAGATGCAGAAACCATTTCTTGGTTGTTTTCTAGTCTTATTTCGCCAAGAGAATAGTCAACATCAACAGTCGGTGATATTGGTAAATCAGGCGAAATATCGAGGATCATACTAAAATGGATACTTCCAGATGCCCGTGATGTATCATCGTTATCATTGATGAACTGTATCTCATTAATTGCAGAAAGGGAATCAAACCAGGCGACCCAATCATCACCTATGGGTATATTGTATGAATTCCAAATCCGTGTTTGCCCAGATCCTTGGTAGACAGGAATCCATTCCTCAATATCCAGCATTTCTGTTCCGGCAATAGAATATCTTAGAGTTTTTTCTCCATTTGAAAAACCGATTGCCTGAATTTCCGATAAGCTGTCCACTCGGGATAATAATTGCAAAATTGTAGTTGAATCCGGTAAAAAAGAATCAATTTGAAC
>CAWVTW010000220.1:0-2169 GCA_963933175.1 uncultured bacterium | reverse complement strand
TCCTGGCGAAGTCCCATCGAATGAATCATAAACATAAACTACATAATCCATTACATCATCATTCCAGAAGCCACTATAAACGACACCAAAATCAATTTCTGTTATATATCCTGATTCTTCTGCTGTAAATAATACTCCAGACCATGCATCTTCCGTTCCAATACTTATCGTCGTAGGTGCAATTCCATTTTCGTCATAAGCAATAGCATAACCATACTTCGGCCGGTTCTCGATATCAACCGTCATTACAGAATCAGGATCACTTATATTTGAAAATGAGATTCCTGTTTCATACCCATTATTGCGCGTTGCATTTGGATTAGAATAATCATCAAATGTTCTATTCCCCGATGTCCCTGGAAAAGGGTCACCATCATCTCCACGGTTAATCTCATTATCCAGGTCAGTATCACCATCAGCTGCTTCTAAATCTACCAGTTTATTTTGTACGTCATCATTCACCGAACCAAAACTCCATCCATTATTTCCCCATCCCCTGTTTTCATCTACATGGTATATAATCAAACCGGGGCCATGCAGTTCAGAATCAAAACCAACTGCCTGTCGGTTTTCAATTAAAAAATAACGACTCCAATGGTAATCATCTTCCCATACTTTTAAAGCAAATGGAGATGTTACCAATTGCGGTATTTCTACATCAGTTGTACTGTTATTTAATACAGTGGCTTCCATCCACCCCATCTGGATTTTACACCATGATGACATATGCGATGGAGTATCCCCATACCAACCCATCCAGCTTCCACTTGCCATTAAACACCACTCACCAATACCTTCCGAATCACCATCACTGGCATCCCTATCATAAAGATCCGGCAATCCCAACACATGGCCAAATTCATGTGCATAAACACCCATGGGGCATATTTCACTTGTGACACAACTGCCACTGCCTGGCAATTCAGGACATACCATGTACGTACTAATAGTAATATTTCCACCATTTGCAGATACATCATTGGTTTCATATGCATAACTAGATAAAGAACTTTGATGAGGCCATATATTATCATTTCCAGACATACAACCAGGATAAACAACTATTATGCCATCAGTATATCCATCATCATCTCCTGAGTTTGGAATATTATCAGGTCCATCATTATCATACTGCCCGTAGTCAAAATCGGGATCAGCGAGTGCAGCAATTTCTGCTACATATTGCCTGGTATTTTCAACAGCTTGTGACATAGTAAGGGTTGATTGATACCACCCTCCTGTTGAACCATCAACTTGAAAATTCCCATATGATATTTCGTTATAATATGTTTTCATCGAACCTGTAAGATTAGTCCCAAAAAGCATATTTTGATAATCTGAAGCATTAAAATAAGTATTTGATGCATCCGCGTATTTTCCTAAAAGTACCGGTATATTAAATTCCAATTGTGTATCACGGGATGGATTATTTATTTGTTTAGATATTTTATTCACCCAACCAGGGTCACCATAATTTAGACCAATATCCTGTTGTCTCATCTTTTCCCAAAAACCATCTGGAAAATCACCATTCTGAGGTGGATTAATCCCGTGAACAATATTTATTATTAAAAATGTTGAAATGATAATTCTATTCATATCTCTTTTCTCCTTCAAGATAATTTTGGGACAGATGGATTGGTGAAATTATAATTAAAATTAATGAATAAACTATGAATGAACCTGTATATAGTTAGAATCGACTTCCATTGTAAATCGGATGAAAATATCAATTTATTTCACTTTTTATCCAGATTGGTACGATATCTTAATAACACACATTTTTATGATACGTCTGTTTCTGAATTACCTTTATCAGTGAAAGTAGAATACCCTAATATCGCAACCATGATTACCAATACCCAAATTGTGGCATGATGATAACTAGCATCATTATAGGTGATTAAATCTGTAAATCGACCGATTAGCAGGGAGATACGACCCATTACTGCAAATCCAAATGATGCACCAAAAGAAATCATAAGGAAATAAATTCCAACACGGGTGACTTTCCCAAAATTCCCTGTCTGCTCTTTAGAGAAAAAGAAATATAATAAACCAGTAACTGTACCAACCAAAATTACTAAATTATTAAAATGAGAATCTCCCAAAAGGCTAAAAAATGGCAAATCAGGATCCAAAAGAGGAATAATTGTACCTTTTATCTGT
>CAWVTW010000219.1:0-2173 GCA_963933175.1 uncultured bacterium | reverse complement strand
CTACGGACGACTCGACTTCGGACAAGTCGACTCACGGACAACTCGACCTACGGACAAGTCGACTCCCAGACATCTCGACTCCCGGACAACTCGACCTACGGGTGAATGCACGAGAATAATGCATGGATCTTTGCGGTGGATACAGGTCGGGGCCACAGGGGATTGCCCTGAATAAAATTGGTGGTGTATGCATGGTGTTGGTGTGTGCTGTGATGCGTGTACCGAATGGAATAATGCATAGGTGTGTGCGGTCGGAATACGGGTCGGGACACCAGGGGATTGCGCTGAATTAAATTGGTTGGTGCATGGTGTGTGTTGGGGTGCGTGTACGAGTGAGGCAACAACGGGCAACTCACCCACGGGTGCCAGCACGGGAAGTATGCATGGGTTGAGTGCGGTGGATAAGGGTTGGGTCACAGGGGACTACGGTCCTTGGTGTGTGCATGGTGTGTTGTGATGCGTGTACGGGTGGGGAAACTCACCTATAGGTGCCCAACGGGAATTATGCATGGGTGTTTCGGGTCCGAGGACCACAGGGGATTGCGCTGAATTAAATAATTGTTGGTGTTTGCATAGGGTATGTTGGGGTGCGTTTACTGGGGAAACTCACCTACAAGTGCCATCACGGGGATTATGCATGGGTGTTTCGGGTCCGAGGACCACAGGGGATTGCGCTGAATTAAATTGTTGGTGTTTGCATGGGTGTGTTGTTGTGATGCGTTTACTGGGGAAACTCACCTACAGGTGCCAGCACGGGAATTATGGGTGTTTGCCGTGGGTACGGGTGGACCACGGATTGCGCTTAATTAAATTGGCCTGGTGTTTGCATAGGGTGTGTTGGGATGCGTTTACTGGGGAAACTCACCTACAAGTGCCAGCACGGGAATTGAACACTTGAACAGATTATTGTCTTAAATAAATAGTGTACCTAAAACAAACCTATTCCCAAAATATCACATCTCAAAACACTACAGAACTCGTGTAAAATGAGATACAAATTCGGCGGAAAAACAATAAGAAACAAAGAAAATAAACTGTTGACGTCAACAGTTTATATTTCAAACGTTGATTGTGAAGTAATTAGGGCTCGGATCGCTCTGAAACTTGGAGGATTGCTTAGTTTCATGATTATAAATGCATTTCTGTAAAAATCAGCATGATGTGTGGGAAGAAATCACGATAGAGGGCGCGATTCACCTATAGATCCATAGAAATCGGATGCTTACGGGATGCCTTCCTGTTCAAGATGTGGGGGTTTTGAAAGCGCCGATTGATTATCTGACATCTGACATCGAATTAATTTAGTATAAAATAATAAAGAAAACGAATCCTCACAAATTAATTGTGTAACGTTAACTTTCAGAGTCCTTCTTTAACGAAGTTGTGGTGGCTCTGAAAAGAGCCGTGATAAAATGAGATGAGATTTGAATTATATGAATGAAATTTATTAATGAAACTGAAACACTTTTTATTTGTTGATCCATTTTTATTATAAATTAGAATGTAATATTAATTCGTGTATAGTACTTGGTTGGTTTATGTTTACAAATTATTTCAAAAGTTCCAAACATGAAGTTGAAAGTGGTAATATTTGTGTTGTTGTTGTAACGTTGGTCAAGTCGAATGAATAATTTAGGCCTAAAAGGTTTGAAAATGAAGAAATAATAATAATGATAATTGTCTCTCTGCTATAGTAAATATAGCATGTCATCTTAAACATTGGTGTTTTATAATAAACACAACCGGCTCAAAACTGATCATTGTGACTAAAGAAGCGGTTCGTAGCTTTGATTGAGATCAAAGGATTTCCCTAATACCTCATCACAGCATTCAACCTGAGACGATTCAACGAAGCTTAACTTAATCTGTTTTAGAACCGAGGATAATGACTGATCAATACGGTGTTGCTGAAAACAGGGTTGCTAGTTAGGCGCCCGACTATTATATACTAACCCTTTTTAACATTACATTTATAACAAATGCGTTCAGGCTATTTTGAATGTTCACGATAGCATTCTTTATTTTTATATTTAGAGCAATTTTAGTAATTTAAATAATTCAAGATTTGGGATACACTTCAGGGCTGTTTTTTTATTTTATGGAGAGAAATGAAGATGTCGATAATAACAACACAATATCACTATTATCAGTATACATTTTTATCAAAAGAAAA
>CAWVTW010000218.1:0-2175 GCA_963933175.1 uncultured bacterium | reverse complement strand
TATGCCATTACAAAACCCGGCGATATTGTAACGATTGAAAAACAGGATCAACCGGAGATAGAAATTTCAATGTCCGGAATAAAATATGAATCTATTCCGGTTGATCCTGAAAATAATACTGCAGGAAAAGCCATTTTATCTCTTCTTGATACTTTGGGAAGTAAACAGGGATTTAAGGTTCATATTGAAAAAGGGATTCCCCCGGGAAGCGGGATTGGTTCCAGTTCTGCCAGTGCGGCAGCCGCAGTATTTGGGGCCAATGAATTGCTAGGGAATCCTTTATCGCTTAATGAACTATTGGTTCATGGCATGGCAGGAGAAGCGGTGGCATCGGGTGGATTGCATGCAGACAATATTGCGCCGGCACTTTTCGGTGGAATCATCCTGATTCGCAGTTATGAACCTTTAGATATTCTGAATTTGCCGGTACCAAAAAATTTATTCAGTACAGCTGTATTGCCTGATTTGATCGTGAATACTCTGGACGCACGGCGTATGCTACCTAAACAGGTTCCTTTAAAATCTGCAGTAGAACAGGCCGGAAACCTGGCGGGTTTTACTTTGGCCCTTCATGAATCAGATTTTGATCTCTTAGGTCGTTCCATGGTGGATCTTTTCGCTGAACCAATTCGAGCAGAACTCATTCCTGGTTACACATCTATTCGACAATCCGCAATGGATGCCGGGGCAATTGGCTGCGGAATCTCTGGCTCTGGCCCTGCACTTTTCGCTTTATCCGATTCATTGGAAATAGCAAAACAAATCGGAGCAACCATGGTGGATGCATTTAAAAATGCGGGACTTAAAAGCACAGCCTACAGTACACCCATTCACACAAAACCACCAGAAATATTGGACTGATACTTGCGCTTTTACAGTACAAAAGGCAACACTATTTCAGTCGGATTCAAGGATGCATTGTTCCATGGGTTAGCACCGGACGGTGGCCTTTATATGCCCGAGACTATTCCTCATTTAGGGACTGATTTTTTTAAATCTGACTTAAGCTACACAGAATTAGCTACCGGCATGATTCATCCATTCACGAAAGATGATTTAACACACGCTCAACTAACTGATATTTGTGAATTGGCATTTGATTTTCCTCTTAGAATTAAAGAATTAAATGAAACCGATTCTGTACTGGAGTTATTCCACGGACCTACATTCGCCTTCAAGGATTTTGCTGCCCGGTTCATGGCGCGGACCATGTCTTATTTTCTTGAAAATAAAGATAATGAGCTAACCATTTTAGTGGCTACATCCGGCGATACGGGTAGTGCCGTTGCAAACGGTTTTTTTAACGTAGATGGCATTAACATTATTATTCTTTATCCATCTAAACGAGTAAGCGCTATCCAGGAAAAACAGCTCACCACCTTGGGTGGAAATATTACTGCTTTGGAAATAGACGGCTCCTTTGATGATTGCCAGCGAATGGTTAAAGCTGCTTTCCAAGATCATGACTTGGGACAGCGATTATTTTTAAGTTCTGCTAATTCAATCAATATGGCTCGCCTTCTCCCACAGTCTGTTTATTATGCCTGGGCATGGAAACAATATGCAAATAATGAGACCGTTATATTTAGTGTGCCTAGTGGAAATTTTGGAAATTTGACTGGGGGATTACTGGCAAACCGAATGGGAGTTCCAGTTGAGAAATTTATTGCTGCGACGAATTCGAATGACACATTTCCGCACTTTTTAAGCAGTGGCACCATTAAAAATCAAGACGCTGTACAAACAATATCCAATGCAA
The DNA here is from genome assembly GCA_963933175.1 of uncultured bacterium. Classification (GTDB taxonomy): domain Bacteria; phylum Fidelibacterota; class Marinisomatia; order Marinisomatales; family UBA1611. The sequence goes on along the minus strand of CAWVTW010000218.1, from coordinate 416 downwards.
TGGATGTGGGTGTTCCCAGTAATTTAGATCGTATTCAAGACTTGTTTCATGATGATGTAAATCAAGTAAAGGTGGATATTTCCAGTTGGAGTTTTACAGATAAAGACACAAAAGAATCTATTAAAAATATCCAAAATGAGTTTGGCTATTTGATTGATCCACACACCGCAGTTGGTGTTTTGGGATTAATTAAATATAGAGATGAAACAAATTCTAAAACAAAGGGTGTTGTTTTATCTACGGCGCATCCGGGGAAATTTGCAGATGTAATCGATCCCATCATTGGAAATAAGACAGCCCTACCAGAGTCATTACAAGTTGCCATGAAAAAAGAAAAAAATTCCATTAAAATGCCCAAGAAATTTTCTGACCTAAAAGAATATTTACTTGCAGTCTGATTAGCTATACCAAAGGAA
>CAWVTW010000217.1:0-2194 GCA_963933175.1 uncultured bacterium | reverse complement strand
TCCAGACCTTCATTCCCTTCCAGAAGGCTCGTGATCGTTGGATTTGTTTTGTCCAATGTAACGAACCTACCATCTGTGGATGATGAAACCTGATCACCATCATTTCCTGCGGTATCGTTATATGTGATATAAAAGGGAATTATACCTTCAGCATTATCGGATAGAATTGTTTTAGTAGCCGTCCAACTTGATCCAGCGTTTTCAGATATTCCAGTCAAAGAATCGGAAAACAAAACTGGTGTCACAAATGAAAGACCTTCGCTAGCGGTAAAATTCAAGGAAACAATATCGGATATTTTTGCCCAAGTTGAATCCAATTCATTATTAGACTGTATCAAAACTTCTGTTAAGAATGGCACTATTTCATCAATATGAAGTGTGGTATTATCGGTTGATCCAACTGTTTCATTCCCTGCCCTATCTTTTGCCTTCGCTATGAATTGTACATTTAGATTTTCCGAAAACCCATCTACAGTTGTGAATTCCATTCTTGTGATTATAAGATCTTGTGAACTAACCCCCTGCCCTCCTATGATGGTTTTTTCATCTCCAAGATTTACATATGCTCCTTCTCCAAATCTAACCTGGGACTGAAAAGTACCCCCGATTAAAGTTTCATCATCTTCTGGGATAGGTACTCGGAGCGTAAGAGTGTCATTGCTCGCATTCCAAAATCCAAAAATTACCTTTCCACCTGAAACAAAGACTGTATCCAATTCAAAATCATCTGGGGGTGTCATATCAAATAAGATTGATGTTTCATTGGTCGTTTCTTCTACTGTATCTCCTATATTCCCCACCAAATCAGAATATCCAATTTCGAATTCAATATATCCCTCTGGTTCGGTTCCATCCATAATTCTCCAAGAACGGAAAGGTGTCCTGAAATCATTTTCAAATGTGGTATCTGCGGCAAAGCCAGCAATGAGTACTTCTTTTGTTAAAAGATCTTCATCTGAAATGAAATCAAGATTAAGCGTGTCTGCAAGAATCGCTAATCCACCATCTAAAATATTGGTTGATGAAAAAGAAACAGATGTGAGAGTGGGCTTTGTTCCATCAAATCGAACTGTGCTGCCATCCGTTGTGGTAGAAACATCAGTCCCCAAATTTCCTGCAGTATCGCCAAATACAATATTGAATGAAACCATATCATCATTATCAGTTTCCTGGAAAGAATATGTAAATGTCCAATCTCTATTTGCACCAGAATGAACCGCATCTTGGCTAAAGATCTGAACCTGAAGAGTATCCAATCCTTCTGTGGATGAAACTATCAGGGTATCTGTATCCCCAACTTTTGCAAGGGAATCCGCAATGGCGTTATTGGTGCGTTGGGATACCATACCAAGAATGGGTAAAGTTTGGTCTATATGAATTGTTGATGTGCTGGCTATTCCTATCGTTGTATTCCCTGCTCTATCCCACAAAATTGCCTGAAATATGGCATTTTCATTTTCGTTAAACTCAGGTGTATTCTCAAAATCTATCTCCGATATTGAAACCATTTTCCCCATTCCCAAGTCACTCTCATCGATATCAACTGTATCTGCTAAATTGGAATAACTTCCTCCAAAAGAAGCCTGAAACTGAATACCACCACCTGGTAAAGTCTCGTCATTCGGTACTGGTATGACTATTTCTAATGTTTGATTGGAAGCATTCCAATACCCTGCTACTTCAGTTCCATTTTTAGAAACCACATCCCCTAGGGTAAAATCATCCGGTGGTGTCATATCAAATAAAACAGAACTGCCATTAGTGGTTCCTGAAATCGTATCACCGGGGTTTCCAACCCAATCTTCAAAGCCTATTGTGAATGGAATAAAACCCTCATTCTCAGCGCCAGTCAAAACGTAACTCGCATAATTAAACCCGCCCAACCAACCAGATTCATCTGGTGAATTTCCAGCTAAAGTAATTGTAGCAGTTCTTAAGGTTTCACTGGATGTATATTGAAGGAATAATGAATCTCCAGGGATACACAAAGATGAATCATTACTATTATTACTGAAGAAATTCACAATTGGTAATATTGGCAAAGTACCATCGAACCGAACTTGTGAGCCATCTTGGGTAGTGATAAGTGTATCCGATGGGTTTCCAGCGGAATCTGTCATTGAAATGGAGAAATCAACCCAGCCCTCTGTATCTGATGCGATAAAAGTGTGTGTTGATGAAAATTTTATCCCAT
>CAWVTW010000216.1:0-2223 GCA_963933175.1 uncultured bacterium | reverse complement strand
CAAATAAAAAACTGGCTCCCACCACTATTAGGTGATTGAGAACGGGCCATTGAAAGAATACCAAGACGGTGTTTTATATCATTGAATTCTGCAGGAATATTCCATGTAGTCATATCATCTTCAACACCCACATCAAAATACTTTCCCGCATATCCACCCATTCCATATTTGGATTTATCATCTCCTTTAGTATTGGGATCGCCTCCTTGAATCACAAATCCAGGAATTACACGATGAAAAATCGTTCCATTATAATATCCACTATTTGCATGGGCTTTAAAACTCTCCACATGCATTGGCGCAGCTTGGTCGAAAAAATTTACAACCATATCTCCATATTGCGTTGTAATGACAGCTACTTCTATTTGTTCAATTGATTCAACTGGTTTCACTTCTGCTTTAGGTTGTTTTTCGCAACTCACTGTTAAGACTCCTATTATTATACTGATTAAAATATTTTTCATGATGAATATCTACTCCCTGGTTTTTGTATTGGGATGGCAGCCAGATCTTCGGGAATCTCATTTTCCCCATAACTGACAGCATCCATTTTAACGATTGAATATTGATTCTGATGTAGATTAGCTTTACCGTTACTTCTATCAACTAACACACCAATACCAATAATGTTTCCGCCTGTTTCGACAACAAGATCCATAACTTCTTTTACGGATCCGCCTGTGGTGATCACATCTTCCACAACAAGTACTTTTTCGTCTGCTTTGATTTCGAATCCACGACGGATAACCATTTCCCCATCCTTCCTTTCTGCAAAAATAGTTCGGCAGCCCAGTTGGGTTCCCACTTCTGTACCCAACACAACACCACCAATGGCTGGAGAAATAACTACATCCGGTTGAATGGACTCAAATTCGTCAGCAATTATTACCGAAAATGCTGTGAGATATTCCGGATGCTGTAAAACTTTTGCACATTGAAAATAGTTTGGACTGTGCCGACCAGATGTCAGAACAAAATGCCCTTCTAATAACGCATCCGTTGATTTAAAAATCTCTAATATTTGGTTTTTGTCTATCATTTAATACAATTTCGCATTTTGTTCACATACTCTACAGTAGCGGACCGGATTGCCTTTTCACTCATATCACCAGCAAAACTAATTCCGCGAGAAATATTTATGAGTCCTACACCTGACTGGTTTCCAACCTTGACTGAATGCTCCAAGTCTCCACCTTGCGTACCCACACCGGGAATCAACATGGATAGATCAGGCGAAATTTCCCGAATACGCGTCAATTCTTCCGGTGCTGTAGCTCCAACAACAAGCCCAACATTATTCTTATCATTTAATCCATTAGCCCACATAGCAACCTTTTCGTAAAGTTTGCTATCATCAGATAAAATATTTTGAAAATCTTCAGCAGATGGATTGGAAGTTCGACATAAAATAAATACTCCTTTTTCAGGATCATGGAGGAATGGGTCGATACTATCCCTGCCCATATAAGGGCTTAACGTAACGCAATCGAATCCAAAATGGCCAAAAATACTATCAGCATATTGAATGGCAGTGTTCCCAATATCTCCTCGTTTTGCATCAGCGATCTTGATATGATCATCGCCAATATACATTGCTGTTTCTTCCAGCCAGGCAAAACCTGCAGCGCCCCAACGTTCAAAAAATGCAAAATTGGGTTTGTAGGCAACAGCCAGATCACGGGTAGCATCAATTACATTAAAAGTATGGTCTTTTAAGTTGGCTAAATTATTGGATCCAAACGCTTCCGGATTCATATCTAATCCCACGCAAAGCCAGGACTCACGATCATCACAAAGGGATTTAAGGCGAGAATTAAATGCAATCATAGACCCGAAATTTACCGAGATACTTTTAATTCCACCAATTTGATTTCAAACTATTTTGTAACTATTTAGTTAAGGGAAGGTTCTCAGAAATTAGCACAACTGTTATTAGAGATAGGGATGGATGACCTATTCAACTGTTACCATTTTTCTAATTTCCATCTTACATCTATCATCTCACTTATACCATCCATAAACTATGACCATGGAAGAAGTGAATTTTCAACATGAATCAGAATCAAAAAGCACCATTATTGCATCCAGTGGTCCTTTTCAAATTGAGCTGATGGATTATGTTGGTGCGAATGACTATAATCATCTTATCAATATTTCCGAGTCTCTAGTAGAAGAATACGGCTCAGCCGCAAAACTCACCCCCAACACGATCCAGACCTATTT
>CAWVTW010000215.1:0-2250 GCA_963933175.1 uncultured bacterium | reverse complement strand
GCCCATAATTTCAAGCCCCATAGATTTAGAATCAGATAGCACTTATCGTGTTGTGTTGGAAGTGAATGATGGTTATTGTTCAAATTATGACACTCTTTTAATTACCATTTCGGACAATATTTGTCCCATTGCGGATGCCGGTGAAGCAGTAAGGATCCCAAAATTTAGTACAAGGCCTATTGAATTAAATGCCGGAGGCTCCTTTGATCCCGACAGTTCAGATCTTGTATTTGAATGGACAACGCCTACTGGAGAAATCATTACAGATTCAGTTGTGACCGTGGAAGATTTGGAACCCAACAAACGGTATTCACGGTATATATATACCTTAAAGGTTATGGATGAAGAAAATTCAATCTCTGAAGATTCAGTTGAAGTGATATTCAGCAATTTTTCATCCCCTGAAGCACCAGCCATTTATGCCGTAGCAGATCATAACAGGGTGCTTGTATCTTGGGATGCTACATCAGAATCATCGGTTGACTCGCTAACCGGATATGCAGATTTTGAAGGCTACAAACTTTATCGATCAATTGATGGTGGTGTTACATGGGGTGGAGATGAAGATAAACTCTATGATTTTAACGGACATTTTGTGGGTTGGATGCCTTATGCCCAATTTGATTTATCAAGTGATGAAGACATAGACCATTGTATTTATGATGACGAAGGGTGTGAATCCGGGCTTATCCGTGACGTTCCCATTAACGGACTGGATCCACTGGCGCCTCGTTTCTCCCTCGGATATGACTCTGGGATTGAATATTCTTTTGTAGACTCTAATGTGATAGATGGGGTACAGTATTCATACACTGTTACAGCCTATGATATTGGATTTGACCCATTTGATTTAGAGATTGACAACCTGGGCATTGCAACCGATACTGTATTGCTTGATACCATTGAAAATATTTCCTACTCCTATGTTGTGGATTCAATCTATTATGCCGGCGGGTGTGTGTATTATAGCATTATTTCCTACAATGATATCATTATGATGGATACCTTATGGACAACTACAAACCCGGATGAATTCCTGGGACCGGATTCTATCATGTATTATAATGAAACTGGGGATGCTATTCGAAAAGCAGGGAATCCAAACCGTGGTTATTATAGTTTAGAATCGGCAAAAGGAGACAGCAGTGACAATAATTTTATCACTGTGATTCCCGGATATACAGCTCTGGATATTTCATTCCCGGATGCATCCAATATAGAAGCATTATTTAAAACTGGTTCACAGAATATAGGAACCGGAGTACGGGAATATTTTATTGTTGACAGAACAAAAATTGTTCAGGACCAGCTCATTTATGAAATACAGGCTGAACAAGGGAGAGATGCCATGGAAGGTATGGCGTGCGAAGACCCCTATGTGTTTGGTTATGTTGTAAAAGATACGCTTGGAATGCCATTAACAACCCAAACTTTTGTACAGGATGATCTGGGATTTCTTGAAGAAGATTCCATTTCTGGTTTGCCGGGTACTATTCTTGAAAATGGGTCTTATTTGGTTCCAGAATATGATATTATCACTCCGGTTGGGCAGTGGAGCAATCAATTCAAAGGTATTCGCTTTAAAATTCAAAACACACTTAAACTAAATCCATCTTCCCCTCCAGATATTGAAATGGATACCTTAATCTGGACTTGGGTCGAAACAGGACAGCCACTGGATAGTGCAGCTGTCTTTGCCCTAGACCTTACTGTAATCCCAGAGTTAAGTTATACAAATATTGCCAGTTACAAGCGGCGGTTAAACTCGGATTATATGATTGAATTCTTTGATGCACCTGTGGGGGATTCGATAAAACTAGGTGAAGATAATAATGGCCCAATCTATATGTTTACACCATTCAGGATCACCAATCTTATTACCAATAAAAAAGTAGGATTAAATTGTAATGATTTTGGGGCCAATAATGATGGACCTCAAGCCACTTCTGATGGAGCGGGAGATTATGTATGGACTCGAGGTGAAGATATTTTGATGCAGGAAGATACCATTAAGGTTGCCGGTGAATGGGAAAGCACTTATAATTATAACTTCAATTTGAATTTGATTCGTGCATTCGGATCCGGATTTAGCATGAAGCAATATGATGAACTCAAATCCTATGATACTGGAGATACAGTGTCTTATAAACAAATGTCTTGGGTAGCCAATCTTCCCGTGGATGCGGGGACAATTCCTTTGTCTAGACATAACGATTTAGCCGAGGATGGCCAAATAAATAATCCCTGGAG
>CAWVTW010000214.1:0-2254 GCA_963933175.1 uncultured bacterium | reverse complement strand
CTGGCACTTATGATCTAAAGATAAGAGTCGCTGCTCCATCATCCGGAGGAATATTTTTCGCACAATTAAATGGTACAAATCTGGGTGTCATTGATGTTCCCAGTACAGGAGGATGGTATGAATGGCAGAATATGATTCTCCCGAATGTTGAAGTTTCAAGTGGAGAACAAATCCTAAAGATACAGATTGTGCAAGCAGGTTTTAATATAGAACGAATCACATTTGAATCCGTCAACAGTTCAATTGATGAACCTGTAATCCTGGATCAGTTTATGCTTGGTGATCCTTACCCGAATCCATTCAATCCAAGCGTAATGATGGATTTGACCAATCATGAAGCAAGTGAATACACAATTTCAATTATCAATTTGAAAGGGGAAAAAATTTATCACAAATCACTGGGAGTACTTGAGCCGGGGAAACATTCTTTAAACTGGGATGGAGTGAACTTTAATGGAAAATCCGTTACGAGCGGGGTCTATTTAATGATAATCTCCGATAGAAAAATGTCTTTACGTAAAAAATTGGTACTATTGCGTTAGTCATTACTTCATATATGATTCAAAATATTTTATCATTTTTATTATTTATTATAATCGTTCAAGCCCAAGATACAACCTCCTCCTGCAATGGTTGGGCTCAGGAAACATTGGGACCTTATATCATTGAGAATAATATATGGGGTCAGGGCAGCATCAATAACTATACACAATGTATCTATATAACCGAAGACTCATCCTTTGGGTGGAATTGGGACTGGCCCAATCAAGGCTATAATGTAAAGGCTTATCCGGAAGTGATTTATGGTAAAAAGCCTTGGAGTACTCAATCGACTCATCCTTCTTTACCATTGAAGATTGGTGATGTTGAATCGTTCGTTGTTGACTTTGATCTAACCATGTCCGGAAGCGGAAGTTATAACCTTGCATTTGAATTTTGGGTCACGTCTGATTCAATGTCCATGGAAGATGAAATTACAACAGAAGTGATGATCTGGACCGATCAAAATATCATTGAACCAGCAGGTACTCAAATTGCAATACCATTTTTTGATGGATATTACTACAATCTTTACCAGGAAATTTTTGATGGTTGGACCTATTTTGCTTTTGTTTCAGATACACCTCAGCATCAGGGAACTTTAAACGTCTACAATTTTCTAAGTTATATGGTAGCCCTGGGACTATTGGATCAAGATGAATATATAGGAAGTTTTGAAATGGGAAATGAAGTGGTTTATGGTACCGGTTCTACGGATATTCATGAGTTTTCTGTTTCCATAAATGAGAATTTGAAGATTGAATTCAGTAAAGAAAATATGTCATCGTTAACTGTATCTGCACCCACACCTAATCCATTCAATCCAAGCGTAATGATGGATTTGACCAATCATAAACAAAGTGAATACACAATTTCAATTATCAACTTGAAAGGGGAAAAAGTTTATCACAAATCACTGGGAGTACTTGAACCGGGTAATCATTCAATTAAATGGAATGGAAAAAATATACTGGGGAACCCATCACCCAGTGGCATATATTTTTTCGTAATATCAAATTCAAAATTTATTGAAAGTAAAAAATTGATTCTTTTACGATAGTAATAAGTTCATAAAATAGAAATAAAATGTATAAATGAAAAAAATTAAGGAAGTGCATTATGACATTATTCATTAGAATTCTTTATTTGGGATTAGCATTAGTTATTCTATCATCGGATATGCTGCATTCCCAACACTATAAAGACAAAACAATTTCAATAAAAGCAAAAAATTTAGTGGCAGAAATGACACTCGATGAAAAAATTGGTCAAATGACTCAAGTAGATCATCGTTATCTGGAACAAAAATCAGATATTAAAACCTATTTTCTGGGATCTTTGCTTAGCGGAGGAGGGTCGGCCCCAGATACAAATAATCCAAGATCCTGGGTTAGAATGTATAATGAATACCAAGATTTCGCATTAGATACACGATTAGCGATACCTCTTATATATGGTATAGATGCTGTACATGGGCACAACAATGTTTATGGTGCAACTATTTTCCCTCATAATATCGGACTTGGATGTTCAAATGATGAAGAACTCGTTCAAAAAATATCAGAAGCAACAGCTCGAGAAATACTTGCAACTGGGCTAGACTGGACATTTGCTCCGTGCCTCGCAGTATCCCAGGACGAAAGATGGGGACGGACTTTTGAAAGTTATTCTGAGAATACAGAGATAGTAACTCGATTGGGCATTGCAAGCATTA
>CAWVTW010000213.1:0-2276 GCA_963933175.1 uncultured bacterium | reverse complement strand
ATTTTAATTCAAAATCAATATTAGATCTCGAACGAATCGCCATGCAATTTGTCATTATAGCATCATCTTTTGTAAATTTTCGAAAGGTTAATCTTTTTGTGTCAGGGAGGCTCATGATTAATTAATTTTCATTATGGACATGATGAATTTACAACGATCAGATTTTGATTTTTGGTCTTCTATGAAGACGCGCTGGCGGGATATGGATGCTTTGGGGCATTTGAATCATGCAATCTATTTAGAATATATGGAAACGGCACGAGTGGATTTTTATATTCAATTGGGCTTTTCAGGTATCCGAAAAGACATGGATGAGAGTACTATTCTTGGTTCTATGGATGTTCACTATTTATCCCAGGTAAAGCATCCTGCATCTTTAGATGTAGGCCACAGGATTTGCAGGGTAGGGTCAAAAAGTTTTGATTTTCTGGCAGCAATTTTTAAAAAGAATGAAGAAAAACCAGTTTGTTCTGCCTTATTCAAAATGGTGGCATTTAATTATGACTTGAATAAAGCGATCCCTGTTCCGAACCTTATTCGTGAAAAATGTCGCCCTATTAAATGAATTCACTGTCTGCTTTTCTTCCTGAATCATGTATTCATGATGATTTGATCACCCGGTTGGCCTATACTCGGGATGCCAGCATGTATCGCCTTATTCCTGAAGCGGTGGTCCGCCCTAAAGATGAACAGGAAGTCAGGTCTCTTTTAGAGTATGCCCGGAGTTCCAGCACACCTATTACATTTCGTACTGCAGGCACATCATTATCCGGGCAATCCATTACCACGGGTATAATTGCAGAAGTCCTTTACGATTGGCAGAAATTCAAGATTCTGGATGATGGCGATGCTATTTGGTGTCAGCCTGGAGTCAATGGCGCTGTAGCGAATAAAATATTGGCTCCTTATCAACGTAGGATTGGTCCGGATCCTGCATCTATTAATGCGGCAAGAATAGGTGGTATTGTATCTAATAATTCATCGGGAATGGTCTGTGGGACAGAGTTCAATGCTTACCACACTCTTAAGGATGTTGAATTTATCCTTCCGAACGGGAATGGGTATGATACTTCCAAACCGGGTGAAAGGGAAAATTTCCTTCAGAATGAACCAGATCTGGCCACAGGATTATTAAATATTAAAACAGAAATTGAATCCAACTCAAGTTGGGTACGAAAAATTCGGGAAAAATATCGCATCAAAAATACGATTGGTTATTCCATGAATTCTTTTTTGGATTATAAGCATCCATTAGATATTTTTTCTCATTTATTGGTTGGGGGAGAAGGCACTTTGGCTTTTATCGCTAACGTCACTTTAAAAACAATTCCCGATCCGCCTGAAAAAGGGACCGGGCTGCTATTATTTAATTCACCGGAAAGTGCTGCAAAATGTGTCCCCTTTTTCAAAAGCATGGGCGCGTCTGCAATTGAATTCCTAGATGATGAATCTCTTCGAACAGCGCAGCATTTTGAAAATCCACCCTATGATCCGAATAGTGTGGAAGATGATGTGACGGGACTCTTGATTGAATACCAGGATGATTCACAAAATGAAATTGATCGGTTGATCAAAGAATCAAAAGAATTTTCACAAAAGGAATCATCGGTCATTTCGATGAAATTAGTCACAGATCAACAGGAAAGGGAAACAATCTGGAAGATCAGGAAAGGCCTGTATCCTACGCTAGGATCATTAAGAAAAACAGGAACAAGCATTATAACAGAAGATATTGCAGTTGATGCGGTAAACCTTGCCCAAGCGATTCGTGGTCTAAAAAATATATTTCAAAAACGTGAATTTCAAGATGGTGTAATCTTTGGTCATGCTAAAGATGGGAATCTTCATTTTATTACATCAGTTGATCTCGATGATAAAATTGGTGTCCGAAATTATGAAGGAATGATGCGCGACCTTTCGGATATGACATTGACACAATTTAATGGATCCTTGAAAGCAGAACATGGAACAGGACGAAATATGGCCGCTTTTGTTGAAACAGAATGGGGTGGTCCTCTTTATGAGATCATGTGGAAGGTAAAAAGCCTAACGGATCCCTTTAATATTATGAATCCTGATGTTTTATTGAGCCGCAATAAACAGATTCACATGAATGATCTGAAACCAATGCCCACAGTTCATGATGAAGTAGATAAGTGTATCGAGTGTGGTTTTTGTGAACGAATTTGTCCAAGTCGCGGATTGACTTTAACTCCACGACAACGAATCGCTGTAATGCGGGAATCTAAACTTCAAACCATTCCAAAATCTGATAT
>CAWVTW010000212.1:0-2284 GCA_963933175.1 uncultured bacterium | reverse complement strand
TCTGATTTAAAATCATACCAGTTCATTTCCAGACCAAGGTTTATATCCATTTGCCGAATTTTAAAAAGATCCCGCCGACCCAATCCAATGGTATACCCTGTTTGTGCTGTATGATTTTGAAGGGCTTGTTCAATTGAAAAAGGAGTTGTATAAGCAAAAGTTATAAACGATTTATCACCAAGATCTGATGAGTCCCGTATTGCTTTCTTCATAAGTTTTGCAGCTTCTTTTTCTTTCTTTTTTGCTTCTTTTTCTGCCTTCTTTGCATCTTTATAAGACGACTTATCTTCTTTTTCTGCATACCGCTCAACTTCTGTGGCTTTTTTTACTTTTTCTGCTGCTACAGCAGCAGCAGCAGCCAGGAGCCTTGCATCATTTGCTTCTTTTTCTGCAGCAAGCATTGACTCAATTGCTATCGTTGCTTCTTTTTTTGCAGCATCCATTTCAAATTTAAATTGTTTTACATCTTGTGCATTTTGTTTAGCCTTCAGCAATGTTTTTTCTGCTTCATTCGCTCTTAGTTTTGTCTCTTCCAATTTCTTTTTAGCTTCTCTTACTTTTTCATTTGCTTCTTTAAGAGCTATTTCAGTTTTTTTATAGAACTCCAGAGCAATTGCTATTGTTCCTACATCCAATAAACCATGATCAACAATCTCTCGTCCAGTCCATTCCAGTTTATAGGCATACTTGTCTGGCTGCATAAAAGGAATAATTTTCTTTTCTAATTCCTTACCTTCTCCATTCGTAATGATCCGTGTTGTTTCTTCATCTTTTATACTATGGATAAATTCAATTGTTTGGGTTATCCTATTCTCAGTATTAAAATATTGTATCATTCTAAGATAAGCTCCTCTTTCCCAGAAGATTAGATGGCGACCAACAAATTCACCATTGGAATCAAAATAAGACGATTCTACAACCTCTGCTACCATGGAGTCATCTTTATGCATGCTATAGTTGAAATGATAATAAAAATAGGTAAAACCTACTTTATCCGTAAAGGACACTTCAAAAGGACGCCCATCTTTCCTGCTTTTGACATCAGCTATCCAGCCGGGACGAATATAACTCAATTGGTCCGCATAAAGATATTTATCCAAGCGCTGTGCATTCCCAGCTGTATGAAATACTACTTTATATTCAGAACGTGCACCAGACTTTGTCCATAGGAAATGATAGGTTTCCTGCTCTTCTCTGTCTTCTCCAAACCGTGTGACCGTTTTGATCCGGCCGTCTTTATTATATTTGACCTGGTGGTAGTCCTGCCCATAAAAAGTCTGAGGATCACCCTTCAGGTCTAAAACACGACGGTATGGATTCCAATATTTGTAATGATCAAGCGCATCGACTTTATTGTCCAATTGTTTTGTTTTTGGTTTTTCAGTAGCCACCAAAAATGATAAAAATAAAAAAGGAACAAAAAACCAACTTAGGTTCGATCGATAGATTAGGCCAGCCCCCAACTCATAAGAATGATCATTAAGCCAAAAATGGAAAACCCTGCCAAAGACCCTAATTGGAAACGCTTATTGTAATCAATCACATCATCATCCAGTGTTTGATAATTGAGCACAATTGTTTCATGTTTCCCATCATCCACAAATACATCCAAACGACCCATTACAAGAATGTCATTCATCATTTTTTCTTTTGAAGTTCTTGCATTGGGATCTATGGAATATTCTTCTGGGAAATAGCCCACTTTATGCCAACCGGGCAATACATCTACTGGGTGTTCTAAAGGCGAATGCCCAACCATCTGATTATCTACATAAATGGGAAGATCATCTGTATCGCAGATAATTTCCAATGTTGTCCGTTGCCGAGCGTCTTTCCATGAAGTTGGATGGGATATCTTCTGGGCATCTTTCAGGTTTGGAAAAACAAAAGATGGATTTACATCCTTGGAGCGCACAAAATCTGCATAGGTTAATACGACAAGCACCTTTTGACCATTATCATGCAGAACCACATCGGAAGATCCAATCTTCCGGGCGCTATGGAAAGAGAGTTGAAGTGAATTATTTGACCAATCCAGTTGAATATCTTGAATCGGGTAAGAAGTTAAATTTCTTGTGAAACCCGAATCCGGTTGAATAATATGGTAAAAATTCAGGATGAACCAATTTTCCTGCTCAATCCACCCGGCGATATCACTACGCTGAATGGGTTTAGAAAGGAAGAAGTTCAGTTTAAGGTTGGTCTCCCCAGACTCTGAGTTTGCAATATCGATGGTGGGCATTTCCTGGCTCATTATAGACCCTAAGATCAAGAGCCATAAAAT
>CAWVTW010000211.1:0-2288 GCA_963933175.1 uncultured bacterium | reverse complement strand
ATATCCGATCCGAATAACCATCGGCGATTGAATATTTGCTTTGTAGAGTGGGATGATGGGACCGGCGAACATGCACCCAACCTAATATGGGACCCAGATGATTCTAATTATGGACGACGAGAATATTTATTTATTATGCTCAGTGATTACGATGGCACAGGGGAAACGTATGATAATAATAATACGGGATTTGATTCAGATGCTATTTATAGTTGGTGGCCAAGACTGAGATCCGGTTATTCATTTTTTGAGACTGATCCTGCTTCATTATCAATTAGGCTCGCTTTTATAACAAATTTTTCATCCTTGCCGGATGATGGACAATTGGCCCTTTCTTGGGAATTTGAAGAAGGAGAGATAGACCACTTTGATCTATTTTATTCTACAACAATTCCACCAAATAATTTGCTAGTTCAGTTAGATGCTGATGTTAGGTCTTACTTACATACTGGATTAACAAATGATGAAAAAGTTTATTATCAAATGAAAGGTGTATCATCTCAGGGTGATATATTGTATTCCAGTATACAAATATGGGGAAAACCAGATCCTATTTCTATGAATATGCATTTATTAGGGACATGGAATGAGAGAGAAGATTATGGTGATATTTGGGGGTATACTGAGCAGACAACGGGTAAAGAATATGCATTACTTTGCGTTCGTGGAGAAGGTTTGAGTGTTATAGATATTTCAGATCAACCAGTTGAAGTTGGGTTTGTCCCTTCTATGCAAGTTGGGTCAGATGCTAAGGATGTTAAAGTGTTTGACCATTATGCTGTATTAATTAAAGAAACTGAACCTGCGCAAATCATTGATTTATCAGACCCAGAAAATCCCAATGTAGTCAGTACGATTCATTTTGGTTTATCTATTGAAGATGGAGGAGCACATAATTGCTATATCAATGGCCAGTATTTATACGTAATTGGGCATGATGCCGGTGGATTGGAGATCTATGATCTGACCAGTCCAGAATCACCACAATGGGTTGGTGACTATATCACATATTATTATCATGATATATACGTAAAAGATGGAATTGCTTATGCCGCAGCCATTTATGGTGATGGCGTAGATATTTTGGATGTATCTAATCCTTCGAATGTTCAATTATTAGCAAATTTTAATTATGAAGGATCCGGTGCTCATAATTGCTGGACAACTGAAGATGGAAATTATGTAATTGTAGGTGATGAAATTGGAGATGGTAACTGGATCAGAATATTTGATATACAGGATCTGGACAATATTTCCATGGTTGCTGAATATATTGTTGACCCTGAATCGGTTGTCCATAATGCATATGTAGATGGGAATCTGCTGTATGTTGCGCATTATACAGAAGGTGTTCGGATTGTTGACCTATCGAATCCTGAAAGTCCAGTAGAGATTGCTTATTATGACACGTATCTACCGAATGAATATGGGTACGAGGGATGTTGGTCTGTTTTTCCGTATTTTGAATCTGGGAAGATCATAGCATCGGATCTGCAATCCGGTCTATTTGTTTTGGAACACCAACAATCTGTAAATATTGAGAAACCAAATGTTCCGGCTGGATTTAATCTAAAACAGAATTATCCCAATCCATTTAATCCAACCACAAGGATCAATTATACAATTGCTTTGGAATCATTTGTTAATTTGACTGTATTTGACGTTTCTGGGAATTTTGTAAAAACACTTGTGAATTCCCATCAACCAAATGGGATTCATTCTTTACAATGGGACGGGACGAATGAATTGGATAAAAAAATGCCTTCGGGTAGTTATTTTATAAAAATTAAGACTGGAGAATTCACTCAATCCCGAAAAATGATTCTTTTGAAATAACTATTTGGATATAACCAATTATTACAGAGTTTACCAAAAGAAGTAAAATAAAAAGGTTATTTCAATTATAGATCTTCATTGACAGAAATTGATATACCTAACTGGGTCTCAACAAGTTTAGCAATCTCCATTTCTGCTGTCATAACGATACCATCTGTCTCTATCAAATCAGTGATCTTTGGTCCCAGGACTTGGATTTGCTCTGCACTCAGCAATATTTTGATCCGATTTAGGACACTACTAATATAATTCATTTTTTCATTATCTGCTGTTTGTCCTAAAACCTGGTAAGCTTCATTTAAAAACCGATCAGCTCGCTCTTCAGAAAATTCCGGGAATAGTTCAGAAATGGCATTAACCCAAGATTCCCGCTCTTCATAATCTGCCTGACCATCTGCTAGATGGATGGAAGCACATAAATGAGTCACTGCTTCAATCGGAGACATATTAGA
>CAWVTW010000210.1:0-2293 GCA_963933175.1 uncultured bacterium | reverse complement strand
GGTGGAATGAGTCCAAAATAAAAACCTCTCGTTGTATATCTTTCATCTAAGGCATTCCGAATCCATAATTTAACCATGGTTTTCCCAAAAGATTTTCCAATATTCATATTTAGTAATGTATAGGGTTTGGATTTTTGAATATGACTATCAGAAAAATAATACTCATCTTTAAAACTCATTTGAACTAAACCAAAAATACCAGAATTGTTTTTAAAACCTACTCCAAAAGAGCCCGTGATCTTTGGCGACATGGCCGCTTCTCGGTTCCCACTATATCCTTCCATTTCAGAATTTGCCTGATAGGTAAATTTATCAATCCACGTATCCAAATACCCCAAACTTGTATTCAAAGAAATTCTCGATAAAATTTGGTAATTAGTCTCCCATTCAAACCCTTGAACTGATCCCGATCCGGCATTGGCGGTATAAAAAAGGAAACTGTTTGGATCTCCATCCACCTGTTGGCTAGATACAGATACTTGCTGGTCTTTTCGTAAACTATAAAATGCGGATAATTGTGTTCGATATATATCTGTGGTACGTTTTAATCCAACTTCAAAATTCTGGATATATTCAGGATCATAAAGCCGACTTGCATCAGTAAGATAAGGCTGTTGGTTCACACCACCGGATTTATATCCTTGAGAGATGGAACCATAGTAGGATGTAAATTCGTCTTTTAAATAGTGTAAAGATGCCCGATACCCTAGCATAGAATGATCAATATCAAAATGAATCAGTGGCAGTTCTATCTTTTCCCAATAATCATTCAGGCCTTGAGATGTGCCTTCATATTTTACGGAGTTATTTTCAAACCGGACATTGGCTTTTAATTTGAGTGACGATGTTAAATCAACCCCATATTGCGCATACCCTGCTTTGGCCAGAAAATCATAATGATTGATTGCATCTGTTGCCGCACCACCATATAAATATCCCATTGCTTCATCTTGTTCGATCAAATGTTTAAAATATACTCCCATGACAATGGATCCCATAGACAGACGAATTTCCTGGGTAAGATTTGAACGATTCCGTTCATTCTTATCATAAAACTCATAAGCCCAACCTTCCACTGCTGGATCAAAATCATGGGTTTCATGCCAATAGGCACTATCCGCCCAATCTCCATCGTAGGCGTGGACTAAATCCGTTTCTGTGAAAGATGAGATACTGGTAATATTTAAATTATCTCTCGCTTCAAAATTGGCACGCAATGAATATCCAAAAGTTCTTTGGCTGTCTTCTCCTTTATCATTTGAAAACGTTTTGAAATCCGTATTATTGTCCGGCGCCCATGCATCATATCCATTTTCAAGTTCGCAATAAATGAACGTAGCTAATATGGAAAGTTTATTGATTGGATCATACATCAATTTCATCCTGTAGAATGCCTCTTCTCTTTTATTAGAATCTGTAATATTTTGGCTCATATTCTTACGAAATCCATCGCTGTAATTATAAATACCGGTCAATCGCATATTCATATTTTTCATTAAGCGTACATTCATGACCGAGCTCCCGCCATAATGATTATCAGAGCCAAAATTTATGGACGATTTCAATTCAAAATGGTCTGTTGGATCTGTTGATCCCATGGAAATGAGTCCTGCCATAGCATTGGGACCATAGATGGAAGATTGAGGTCCTTTGTAAACTTCAATTTGATCCATATCATAAAGAAGACCCACCATCCCCATTCCACTTAAATCCATGTCATCCATGACAAATCCCACGGAAAAATTGGGAGGACCTTCTCCAAAATAATGGCTTCTTTCCCCTATTCCACGAATTTGAAAATACCTAGGACGACTGGTGCCCCCGGCCCAATTCAGATTTGGAATTTGATCAATCAACGTTTGGAAATGGTCAGTAGCAGATTCTCGAATATCATTACCGGTAAATACAGTAACACTGGATGTGATTTTCTGGAGTGATTCATCAGACAATCCAGCCCGGACAATGATCTCTTTTGATTTAATCACAGTTGGACTCATTTCGACCAACATACCGTTTTGAGCGAGTTGGCTAACTAAATCATAACCGATATGTGAAAATTCTAATTTAGTTCCAATTGAAACATTAATATTGAATTCTCCGAATTCGTTTGTGGCTGTCCCCATTTCCCTTGCTGTTATATTTACACCTTTAACAGGCTCATTGGTGGATTGATTCTTTACTGCACCTTTAATTTTTGCAAACAAAAAGGATGAGAATAGGATTAAAAAAGAAAGGTGAATTTTAAAATTCATTGTGTCTTCCTACGCTGGCATTATCCAGATCAGGTCAATGG
>CAWVTW010000209.1:0-2318 GCA_963933175.1 uncultured bacterium | reverse complement strand
AGTTATATGGATTTGGCAGATATGAAAACTCGCTCCAAAGTACTTTTTAATGAAATTATTCAAACCGAGCAGGATATTGCACAACTCCAAAAAAAGAAATCATCAATTCAATATGCGATAAATGAATCGGAAAAAAATAGCCAGAAAAAGATTAAAGGCATGGAAGAAGTCTGTAACAGATTGGAATTTCAGATCACCAAAGAGAAAAATGATGTTGAAAATTTGGAGAAAAACCTCAACGAACTGAAAGAGAACTCATTTAACTATGGTGATCGTATTGAGACCCTTGAAAAAGAATTAAAGGAGTATAGGGATAGAGAAATAGAGTACGAATTGATGTTGAAAGACCTAGATCATTCTTTGGACAGAATCCAAAATAAATATCAGCAGATCGCAATAAAAGAAGAAATGGTCAAAAAGAATACCATTGAACTGGACTATATAGCCAACTTGGGTTTGTTGATGGATCCTTATTCAAAACTGAATCTGCTTCCTGTTAAACACAAGGAAGAATACCGCTACTTTGCAACTAACCGTATCCTACAGAATGCGCTTTTGGTTCTGGTAATGGTGTGCTCTTTGGCTGCTTACGCGCAACGCAGTAAGATTGAGCCCTTGGAAGCGAGCCTTCCAAACAAACATTCTGAACTTTCTTTGCTAAACATGCGTCAAGAAATAAAGGAAATCGTTGAGAATCAAAACACGGTAGCAAATACTTTTCAGGAACTCATTAATGAAGATAAAACTCTGTCTGCTAATATGGTGGCGATGCTCAAATACTTGAGTAATAAGATTCCTGATAGTTTTCGAGTTACAGAATTGGCCCTAAACAAAATTATATCCAGCCATCTTGTGAATGATAGAGTGTGGGACAAACTAACAAAGTTAGAAGATCCCAAACTTATCATTACCTTAAAAGGGTTTTATAACAAAAACCTGGAACTGGCATCTACTTTGGCGACACCGTTCCGTAGTTCATTGGAAAGTAGTGGCTGGTTCAATATAGTGGATTTCAGTAATGGACAAGAAATAAATAATGGGCAAACATCCTTTTCAATTAATTTGGTTTTATAAGTAAAGATGAACCAAAAGACAAAATATGTTATCTTGTTAATACTAACTGTGACGATAATTGCAGTCTATGTTTGGGACAGTATTAATATAAAAAGCGAAATTAAACAAATTAAGTCAAATCTCAGTATTATGGATATTCAACTTAGATCGGGTACAGGCATCATGGATGAAGTGTCAAATATCCGACAACATTTTACCAAAAAGAAAAATATGTTAATATCGCATCAGATATCTGGTCCCGATCTTTTAAATGAAATTGAGAGTTTGAGTGATCTGGCAAATGAAATGGACTTGAATATTAGCAATTTAGAGATTGATCCACGAAATACTTTTCCAGCCTTAAATAATCATGTGGAAGATGTTCGAATCGATCTGGAGCGTCATTCTCTGAATTTCCAATTATCGGGGAATTTTCTCGATGTTGGAAATTTCATGGAAATATTGGAAGAGAATTCACCTCATCTTCACCTCCAACAATGTTTCTTCAATTTGGATAGCATTGATCCAAAGGGCGTTGTTGCAGAGTTGCAATATTTGACCTATGGTGGAGCGGAAGAATGATCCGAGAGAAGATTACATTGGGCTTTTTTATTGTAGTTCTTTTGGCATTATTTCTTGAATCCTTTCTGGGTCTAATCACTGGTATTAACAGCAAATCCCAACCTGTGGTGATTCAGAATTCTTCAACAACGGAAAAATTTAGTATCCTTGATACTTCTTTTTCGGAACCAATCAAACTTTCAATGAATAGCTGGGGAAAAGATTTCTTTCATAATCGCAGCAATATTTACGATAACTCATTCAATTTGACTGGTATTACTAAATTTAAAAATGGATACAAAGCGATAATTAATGAACAAATTATTAGTGAAGGAGATCAAATTGAGAATTTCAAGGTAACAGATATCACTAAAAGTAGTGTTTTACTAAAATGGTATAAGCACAGTGTAACCCTTAAACTGGAAGGATAAATGAAATACTTAAAACAAATACTTAAGCCATATATCTATCTGATATACGCATCTGTGTTGTTTGGTAAGGACATTCCCCAATTATTGGATATATATACAACCGAAAAAGAAAATTCATATACACTTGTAATGGAGTTCAATAATGGGGAATTTGAATACGTTACAACTGAAACTTTTGCTCCACCCAGCGTATCTCTATTATTCAAAAATATCAACTGGGATAAGGGTAATTTCATTAAAAAGAGTAATCTGGGGCCTCTTTATCAATACGCT
>CAWVTW010000208.1:0-2326 GCA_963933175.1 uncultured bacterium | reverse complement strand
CGAACCCAATCCGAATTCAAGGATGTTTTTTGCTCATATTCGATACGTTTTTTCATTAGGCACCAAAACGTCCACCATCCACTGAAACATCGTGACCATTAATATAGCTAGAGTCGTCCGAAGCTAAAAATGCCACTACAGATGCAATCTCTTCCGGTTTTCCCAACCTTCTCAAAGACGTATTATTCTTCCAGATTTCGTTAATGTGTTCCGTTGTAACACCCATGGACTTTGCCTTTGATTCTGCTAAAGATTGGAGTCGTTTTGTTGCAGTATAACCGGGCAGTACATTATTGACGGTTATACCGAATTCACCCAACTCAAGTGCCAGTGTTTTGGCCCATTGGGCTACGGCGCCACGAATTGTGTTAGAGACGCCTAAACCGGGAATTACCTGCCGAACCGATGTAGAAATGATATTAATGATTCGTCCTTCGCCCAGTTCTTTCATGCCTGGGACGACTGCTTTTGCCATGATTTGATTACAGATCAAAAGTCGTTCAAAAGCCTCCCTAAATTCATCTTCTTTAGCATCTATGAGCGCGCCGCCATGTGGACCACCAGAATTATTCACCAATATATTCGTTTGATCTACAATGACTTTCATATGGTCTGTAATTTTCTCTTTTAATTGATCTGGCTGATTAAAATCAGCACATAAGGAAAAATGGACTTGTCCATGATCAGTTGAAAGTTCTGATAATGTTTGGTCTAACTTTTTCTGGTTCCGTGCAACCAATGTTATGGATGCACCTCGTTGCGCCATGAGTAATGCGCTGGCTTTCCCTATACCATCTGTAGAACCGCAAAGGATGGCGTGTTTGTTGTTAAGAGATAAATTCATTTTTTAAAATAGTAACCAAGATTCTTTTTAATATTTTCTGGTAATTCAGGTAATGCGGATCTTGGAATAAAGAATGTGGATAGGTCTGCCAATTCCGAAAATATCTTATGGCGATCAGCAGTTTTTTGTAAATAGGCATGCCCTGATGATCCACCGGTACCAATCTTTGCACCAATCATTCTTCTTACCATAATTGCATGACGTTGTCGCCAGGTTGTAAACAATTCATCAACATCTATAAGTCGAGATAATAAATTAAATGGAGAATGTAAAATGGGTTCATCTCGATAAAGGAAAATTAGCAACGCTGCTTTGGTGGCTTTATGAGATAATCGTTTTTTCTTTTTTTCAATCAAGATATTGTGTTTTTCCGGGTCTATCATGGATTCAAAAGAAGCAACCGCACGTTCATGATCTTTTAAATGATACTCAATTTCTTCTTCTGTATGAGTCGGATTATTTTTTATGGTTTCTTCTTCATTTTGAAGCATGGTTCGAATTGCATGACTATATTTTTCCCAAAAGTCAAATCCTTCAAAAGAGAGAAATGGTGTCCGCTCCAACCAATTCTCTAATAAATCAAATAAGGATTTTTCTTGTTCTGCTTGGATAACCACCTTTTTTCCAGAATCTAAAAGTGGATTTTTATAATCCTGATTCCCATAGTTGATTCTGTCATTTGGCGGCAACCCTAATTTGTTTTCTAGAACACGAAATTGGGCACTTTGGAAACCGGAAGATGGAAATAAATCATCACGAAACTCTAAGAAATCCATAGCAGTCATAGTTTCTAATACACGGATTTGGTCAATCAATATTTTTTGAATTTCAATAATTCTATCCAATCGTAACACAGCGAGACTGACATGGGATTCATCCACAGGTTTTTTTCTAAAAACAGTTAATACCGAATCAACTTCGTGAATAATTTGTTTAAACCAAAGTTCATACACCTGATGGATAATAATAAAAAGCATCTCATCGTGAGCCGGTGTGCCCCGTTCAGCACTTTTCAAATCCTGACTGTTCAGGATTTTGTCCAATTTTAAATAATCTGCATAGTTAAGTATTTTTTTATCTGACATAGTTCAATCCCATTCAAATCCGGAAACACTGTCCATCTTTGTGTTGATTTCAATTGTATTATAATCCTGCATTTCCGAAATAAAATAATATAAGAATTTCGTTGATTCACTATCATCTAACCAAACAGAATCCGGGAGGCCAAAGGTATCAATCACATCCTTTTCATCTGGATTATCGCGCAGGAATTCCCAAATTTCATACTCGGACATGTATCCCCGAGAAAAAAGTGTTTCTTGAACCATTTCCGGGTTAGACTTTTTAGTTGGAGGCATGGCTATGGGCTTAGGTGGTGGTGGCGAACCACAAGAAATAAGAATTAAACTAACTAATAATAAGGGTTTGTACATCGGTGGAAAATAGCAAGAATGAATTCGGCCAAACAATAAGCAAATGTAG
>CAWVTW010000207.1:0-2336 GCA_963933175.1 uncultured bacterium | reverse complement strand
ATACTGAGTGCTCTAATTTTGAATCAAAGAGAATCATTTTTCCGGTTTCAGGTTTCAGGGACCATTCGTCCCATTTTTCTTTCACTTTTGACCGGAAATGAATATCACCGGAATTATCATGAATATCCAAGTAATAAACACCAGATATTACAGCTTGTTTTTTATGATCGTGCCACCCAGTGGATTCCCCAGATTTTGCTACATTAAACCAGAATTCATCAAAAGAAATGCCCAAACCCTGGTGAGGGACAATGACTGGTTTATTTGTAATTTTTTTCGCAAAAACAGATGCAGCCATAAAAACATGTTTAACAGCAGGAACATGATATGGGTCAAGATACAGGTTCTCCCATCTGTTATTGATTAAATGGGACTGTTGCAACCGAGATGAATGTTTTTTCAAATCTTTTAAAATTTCAAGTCGATATTTGTCTGAAATTTCAGGAAAAGATGTATGAATATGTTGTGAATGTGTTGCCATATGTTTTTTCGGGACTCAATTTAGGCAGATGTTAAATTATGTGTCATATTTTATTTCAAAAAGGATAAATACTTGAAAGAACTTTCCCCTGTATTTGTAGGACTATTGCTGTGGTTCATCGGCGGCCCCGATGGTTTGGATCCCCAAGCATACCAATTGTTCATCGTTTTTCTTACTGTTATTGTCTCATTGATGGTTCGGGCAATTCCAATGGCAGTCAGTGTACTAACAGGGCTGACATTTGTTGTCACGGCGGGAATTCTCCCTTTAAAAAGCGCATTAATGGGATACAGCGATACAACAACTTGGTTGGTTGTTGTCGCATTCATGATCGCCGGTGCTGTGATCGAGACTGGGCTGGGACGACGAATTGCATTACTCTGTATTTTAATTCTGGGGCGATCAATCACAGGGTTAGGCTATGCAATATGTTTGGCAGAATTTATCCTGGGTCCAGTGATCCCATCCAATACGGCTCGGGGGGGGGGAATCTTAGCACCCATCGTTGATTCCATATCCCGCACATTGGGATCATCACCAAAAAATAAACCGGAAAAAGCAGGACAGTATCTGCACCTTGTGGGCGCTCATGCCAACCTCATTACTGCAGCAATGTTTCTTACTGGGATGGCCGCCAATCCATTGATTTCTAAAGCAGCATTTGATATTTTTGAGATTCAATTTGATTGGTTCACATGGGCTAAGGGCGGCATCGTTCCCGGATTGATCGGCTTGGCTGGACTTCCATTATTGATTAATTACATCTCAACGCCCACAATCGATTCAATCCAACCGATACGTGAAAAAATTCAAGAAGATATTCAATCTCTTGGACCATGGACTCGCCAGGAGATTATTACCGCTTGTACTCTTGGACTGATGCTGATTCTTTGGTCGACCAAACCCTTTCATGGTTGGGGTACCACCACGGTTGCTTTTTTGGGTTTAGTGATCATTTTACTTACTCGTGCTTTGACATGGGATCAATTGGTGAAAAATCATAAAGCGTGGGATGCGCTCATTTGGCTCGGTGGGTTGTTAACACTGGCAACAGGATTGAAAGATTTAGGGTTTATAGGTTGGTTTGGGAATTTGATCGGAAACGGATTAACTGGTATTTCCCCCATAATGCTTCTTATTGCTCTGACGCTAATCTATTTTTATTCCATGTATTTTTTTTCCATGCTCACTGCTCATATTGTAGCTTTGGTTGGAACAATTTTTCTTGTGGCATCTGGTGTAGGTTTGAATCCATTTCTCGTAGTAGGTGTCATGGCTTATTTTTCCAACTTATGCGGTTGTTTAACCAATTATTCCACAGGACCCGTTATTATTTATTTTGGGAATGGTTATGTCCAACCACTGGCCTGGTTTAGAATTGGATTTATTGTTTCAATTTATCACCTGGTGGTTTGGCTTGGGATTGGCTCTATCTGGTGGAAAATGATTGGCTGGTGGTAACGAACCATTCAAATAATAAAAAAGCCCTTCTGCATTATGCAGGAGGGCTTTTTTATTTAATATGGTAAGTATACTATTTCAAAAGCACCATTTTCTGGGTATGTCGTTTTGTTCCAGAGATAAGTTCTGAGAAATAAATACCACTGGCAAATCCACGGGCATCCCATTGCACTTCGTAACTCCCAGGTTGGAGCTGCCCATTAATAAGTGTTGCAACATTCCGTCCTGAAACATCATAAATACGCAATGTTGATTCATGTGAAGTGCTCCCCACATCAAACCTGATAGTTGTCACCGGATTGAACGGATTAGGATAGGCTGCATAGAGTTTGAACTCTTCAGGTAATTCTCCATTTGTTGGTTCAATAGACGTTAAAACTGTTGATGTGAAAAC
>CAWVTW010000206.1:0-2346 GCA_963933175.1 uncultured bacterium | reverse complement strand
TGCGATAGAAAAAAACAATAAGAAAGATAAGAAATAAACTGTTGACGTCAACAGTTTATATTTTAAACGTCGATTGTGAAGCAATTAGGGCTCGGATCGCTCTGAAACTTGGAGGATTGCTTAGTTTCATGAGTAGAAATGCATTTCTGTAAACAAATCCGCATGTGTGGGAAAAAATGCAGATAGAGGGCGCGATTCACCTACGATCTCATCAGGGGGGTAGGAAACGTGAAGCTGCTCAAGCAACGGGAATAATTACACGGTAGTATGCTAT
Source organism: uncultured bacterium (assembly GCA_963933175.1). Taxonomy (GTDB): domain Bacteria; phylum Fidelibacterota; class Marinisomatia; order Marinisomatales; family UBA1611. The sequence continues at coordinate 2,072 of CAWVTW010000206.1, read as the reverse complement.
GCAGAGGTACTGCAAGTACGTAACCATGGTAACTCGCCCGTAACACGACCTTATGCACAGCTCGCTATGCTGACTGCCACTGACTATACCGTGTGCATGGTGTGGTGCGTGAACACCGTTAGTGATTTTTAATTTTTGACAAATTTCAAATTCAATTTTCTCACTTATTCCTTCAAACTACGTGGGATCGATACGGATTACTTATGTGAACTACCTAAACTTGCTTCCCTGAAAAAAATCACTGTTTTCTGTGCACGTTTTCTGGTCGATCCAGCACCCCAATTTTCCAACATTTTAATTCAAATTCTCAGGGATATGCTATACTATACACGTGTGACACGCAACCTACCTTGCCTAACTTTATAACAAAACCGGCAACTCCCGTGCCGCCTGGATCTCATAATATTCCTTTAATTAATAATTCCTGGACAATTTAAAAATAAAAAAAATGGCAAAATAATGTTTCATTTGTGTCAAAATTGGGCAAAGTTGAAATTTTTGTTCACATGTTTGATGTTTGAATGATGTAAAATGCAATGCTCTTTCAATGACATTTTACATCAATCAAAGATTATTATGTGAATTCAAAATTATGTGAATTTGTTTTTGTTTCAGAAAGGTTATAAAATATTTCCTTAAAATAAAAAAAATTCCCAGCATGTTACAGGAAACAAAACAGTCATTTTGTTTGGCCTAATCACAATGTGATGAAGATTGAAATTTCAATGGAGCACACAAAATCTTTACAACCGATGCCTAAAGAAAAAAATGGAAACAAATTGCTACACAATATTTTCAAGCGAAATCCCACCCTGGCTCTATCATTCTATGAATAGTAAATAAAGTATATCGAACTAAAGTAGCCCGGTAAAGTAGACTAGAGGCCACAATTCCTTGCGCTGCGAACGGGTGACAAGTATGCGCTGTCGGGGGCGTTCGGGTGGAGGTTTATGTGAAAATGCAACACGTTACAACGCTGTTGTTATTGACCGCGCAGCTCAAACAATTGTAGTTCCTATAATCCAATCTTAAGTATTGAACGAACATGAGTTGAAATTGCACAGTGCGCGTACTTTTCGGATGCCCGAGCATTGTTGATAACGGAGCACGTAATTGTTTTGTGCGTTTACGCTGCACACGAATGTTCGTTCTTGTTGATCAGATTATAGTTTAGTCGATAGATACTTTGTCTCACCTCGACTTCGAGACCGACCGTGGGACGCGTGGCGTCAGCGCGCAGATAGGAAGACGCTTGTCATCGCACGCGAAACTGGTGTTTTCACATCTCAATAATCAGAGAGATGTCATTTTACATCTCTCTGCATCTGAGACTGATCTAATCACTCTGACTCTAATTGTCATTGAATCTTGAGGTTCTGCGTGGCTGAATGAACCCATCATCAATAATTTTATTGTGCCTGTGCCCGGTCACCAGGCAGGTCAACAAATCCAATAAATATAACAAAACGTAATATATGCACAGAACACAATGCAAGGGTCAAGCGAAAGAATAGCCAAAATTCCTCAAACAATACCTACGACCGGTACCCAAATCGCGTATACTATTCCCGATACTATTACTATAGCCTAGCTTGTGTGGCAGTGTGTGGTAGCCGGGGTTCTTAACTACCGTACTATAGAGTATACATCCAGAATAAATATATTCTTACCTCAATCATGTCAATAAAATGCTCTCTATGACCCTCGTCCAGGTCAATTTATGTCACGAAAGGCATGGACTCTTCTTATTCTTTCTTCACTCCGAATTCGCCGACGAATTCCGACGCGACACATGGCAGCTGACTTTGGTAATAATGGTTTGGATACATTCAAGTCAAGTGTGGGCTACTTTTCAGGCTCGGATCATGTCGGGTGGTTTGAAATAATATTTCATCACACAACACTGGTTCGGATAATTCTACATTCAAGTCAAGTTTGGGCTACTTTTCAGGCTCGGATCATGTCGGGTGGTTTGAAATAATCCCATTGAGTTACACGTAAATATATTTCGTCGCACGACACTGGTTCGGATAATTCTACATTCAAGTCAAGTTTGGGCTACTTTTCAGGCT
>CAWVTW010000205.1:0-2378 GCA_963933175.1 uncultured bacterium | reverse complement strand
TGGTATTGCATTCTGCCCAGGATGCTTCAGCAAATAAAGGCAGGGAAGGAGCATGCTCAATAAATAAATGTTGTAGTTCGTATATGATTTCTGTTATCTCATCCTGGTCAGACGTTTGTTCGTACTTTTTAAAAAGTGAGTCTGCAGAAGCCAGACTAAAACGGTGCCAATTTACGTCGGCAATTTCGCCGATCGGTTGCAAATACTCTGAGGACATCATACCTCTATAAAGTGCATAAGGCGTAGTCCCTTTTTCGGCCCAACCGATAGCCAACTCAAATTCGCCTTTTTGCATACGGCTTATCCAAGCTCCGAAATCGTAGGTTTTTACTTTTGCTTTTATGCCAACATTTTTAAGATTTTGGCTTACGATTTGAGCCGATCGTATCCAATCGCTCCAACCTGATACAATGATAATATCGAATTCCAAGGGTGATCCATCCTGCGTATGCCTCAGTCCCGTTTTATCTTTAATGAAGCCGGCATTATCCAATAGTATATTTGCCTTTAGCGGGTCATATACAGTCCAGTTTTCTGCTTGATTTAAATAAGGTGAATGCCATTTAGACATTGGACCAGATACTCCTGACACATGCGCTGGTTCAGTATAATCATACATTCCAACCTTAACCACGAGTTCACGATCAATCGCGTAACTAATTGCTTTTCGCACTCTAACGTCACTGAGTATCGGATGCTTCGTATTTGTATGAAGAAAGGTTGTATGGCCAGTCATCGGAAACCAATACTTGTGATGTTCAGTATCTTTTGATACAAAGACACGATCAACAGCGGGAATGAAGGCTCCTGCCCAATCCAGGTTGCCGCTCAGTAGTGCGAGTGTAACCTGTTCATTGCTAGGGAAAGTTGGGAAAATGAGTTTGTTTATCTGCGGCTTTCCTTTTTGCCAGTAGTTGGGGTTTTTTCCTAGTTCCCACAATTGACTATCAAATCGAATAATTTCTGTAAAAGGTCCTGTTCCGACAGGATTTGGATTGGAATATTTCACTGGGTCATCTATTGTGTCCCATATGTGCTTTGCAACAATTGATTGTGTGGCAAGAGCATCAAATCCAGGGACATAAATTTGTTTAAACTCAAATCTTACAATAGTATCGGACACTGCAACTACTTCCTTTAGATATCCCCAGGAATCTCGAGTGTCTAGAGCACGGTGTTTGCTTTTGATGTTAAACGTAAAAGCCACGTCCTCCGCGGAAAATGGTTCTCCGTCAGACCATTTTACACCTTTACGAATTAGCATCTTCAAAACTTTATTGCCTTTTTCCCATGTATAGTCGAGTGCGAGCCAAGGCACGTATTCTCCCGTCATAGAATTGTAAATAAATAATGGTTCATATATCCCGGAGGAAGTTGGCCACCTTGCCGAACCCGCAGGACTTAGAGGATTAAAGTTTCGTATCCATGACATTTGGGCTTCTTGGTAGACCCTAAGTCCATCTCGTTTTTTTAATTCGTTAGTGTTCTTGCACCCAACAACAATGAATAAACTAATAAGTATAGTATAGGATAATTTTTTTATAATCATTTTTATATCTTAAAATTACTTCTGAGTATAAACTCTCACATAATCAATTTCCATTTTAGTGGGGAATACATCATTGTCAACGCCCTTAGCGCCTCCCCACCAGCCACCAACCGCAATGTTAAACAATAAGTGAAATCTTTGATCAAAGGGCCATCTTTGCCACGGTTGATTCTGTCTCGAGTATTTGAAAAAACTTTTATTATTTACCAAAACACTTATTTCATTCTCATTCCATTCTAAAATATAATTATTGAATTCTTTGCAAGCGTTTGGAATTTTAATTGTACCTTGTTGGCCAGTACCATATAAATCCCCTGCTTTTGCGATAGTATGCACTGAACCAACAATTTCTCCTTCATTAAAGCCTACATGTTCTAATATGTCAATCTCGCCGCTGTAGGGCCAGGGTCCATAGGTCCAATCGGTCGGTAGGGCCCATAACGCGCTCCAGGTGCCCCGACCTTGTGGAAGTTTAGCTCTTATTTCAAAACGACCATACTTCCAACTATTTTTTGTTTTTATTCTGGCGGAAGTGTATTCGGATCCTCTGAATGATTCTTTCTTTGTTTCTATGATTAATTTGCCATTTTTAATTCTTACGTTGCTAGGAACATCTGTATAGTATTGGAGTTCATTGTTGCCCCAACCGCCGCCTGTCACCCAGTTTAATTCCTTATCTATACGTATGAACGGCTTATCTTTTTTTGAGATTTTTAGCGATTTATTTGGGAAATACGTTCCTTTTAATCCCGGCTCTCCGGTGTCTGTCGTCAGATTTTTGCTTGAGATAAGACTTTTGGGAAAAGAATCACATTCCCATCCAAGAATC
>CAWVTW010000204.1:0-2386 GCA_963933175.1 uncultured bacterium | reverse complement strand
AGATATAAAAGTAACATTTCTCCCGTTTTTAATGAAGGCCGTAACCATCGTTTTAAAAGAAATGCCTGAGTTTAATAGTTCTCTAGACCACACAGATCAAAATTTAGTATTGAAAAATTATTATCATTTGGGAATTGCCGTAGACACGCCTTTCGGGCTTACTGTTCCTGTGGTGAAAGACGTGGATCAAAAATCAATTATAGATCTATCATCAGAACTCATGGATTTAAGTTCTCGCGCCCGACAAAAAAAATTAAAACCCGATGAAATAAAGGGAGGAACATTCACTGTTTCTAGTTTGGGCGGTATTGGCGGAACCGGGTTTTCGCCCATTGTAAACCCACCGGAGGTGGCCATCATGGGCGTCTCTAGGAGTGCTTGGAAACAAGTATACGATAAAGCAACTGGAGAATTTAAAACACGGTTCATAATGCCATTTTCGTTATCCTATGATCATCGGGTGATTGATGGCGCTTCCGCTGCTGCCTTCACATCCAGATTTGCATCAGTCCTTTGTGACTTGTCTTATTTTGAAAATTGATCAATGACAGAACTTAAACATTATGAAATAGTTGTCATTGGAGCAGGTCCCGGCGGGTATGCTGCTGCTTTTCGTGCGGCCGACTTAGGCAAACAGGTTTTACTTGTTGATCGCGACAATGAATTGGGTGGGGTCTGCCTTAATCGCGGCTGTATTCCATCTAAGGCGTTACTCCATATTTCAAAGGTTATGAGCGATGCCGAACATTTATCAAAAATGGGTGTCACTTATGGTAAACCCGCAATTGATATTGACCAGGTCCGTGCACATAAAAATAAAATTGTTTCCCAATTGAATCTCGGCATTGCCCAAATGGCGAAAGCAAGAAAAGTAGAAACAATACAGGGAATGGCCACATTTAAATCCAATTCAGAATTAAATATAGAAACGGAAGATGGTCATATATCAATTTCTTTTGATAAATGTATTATTGCCGCCGGTTCTACTTCAGCAATGATTCCTGGTGTTCCCAGCGATCATCCATCAATACTTACATCAAAGACTGCGCTTGATCTCGTAGATATTCCTGAAAGATTATTGGTGATTGGCGGTGGCGTGATTGGTTTGGAGTTGGGCCAAGTTTATGCGGCACTTGGTTCACGGGTCTCTGTGGTTGAGTTTTTACCTACTTTACTTCCCGGTACAGATCCGGACCTGGTAAAGCCACTACAACGAAAATTAAAAAACCAATTCGAGTCGATTTTAGTTTCATCGAAGGTGACTTCAGTTGAACCAAATGAAGATGGAACCTTAACCGTAGCAATAGAAAACGAAAAAGGAATAACGACAAAAACATTTAACAAGGTGTTGGTTTCGGTAGGCCGTAAACCAAATTCGAATTTTTTAAATCTTGATTCAACCGATATTAAAATGGACGATTTTGGTTTTATTAATGTAGACGTATATCAACGTACATCAATAAAAAACATATTTGCAATCGGAGATATTGCTGGTAATCCCATGTTGGCCCATAAAGCCACCCATGAAGGCAAGGTTGCTGCAGAGGTGGCTTCCGGCCACCCGGCAGCATTTGACGCAAGGGCCATTCCATCTGTTGTTTATACAGATCCAGAAGTGGCTTGGGCGGGACTCACAGAAATTGAAGCAAAAGAAAAAAACATATCTTATGAAGCGGGAGATTTCCCCTGGGCAGCCAGTGGTAAAGCATTGGCCGTGGGTGCAAATCAAGGAAAAACAAAAATTTTATTTGATCCAGAAACGAAACAGGTTCTTGGTGTGGGCATTGTTGGCCCCGGCGCAGGTGATTTGATTTCCGAGGGAATGCTGGCCATAGAAATGGGGGCGGATGCTGAAGATATTGGACTTACCATTCACCCTCACCCAACCCTGAGCGAAACTTTTGCCGCCGCCGCTGAAATGTTTTCTGGCACAATTACAGATCTTTATATCCCGAAGAAAAAAAGGCATTAATATGAAATCGATTCCACTAGCCATAATTTTAATTTCTACTTTTTTATTCGCACAAGAATCAGCCGGCGGACAAACGCCCACAGCAACGGCGGGTACGATAAAACCCGCAGAAGCACCAAAAAAGAAATCCATGGAAGAAGCCCTAAAAGACAAAAAAGAAATATCGGGGCTTTTTACTTTATATCAGGACACCACCAATGGGAAATTGTCTATGTTGGTAAATAATGATCAAATTGGAAAAGAATTTATTCATTTTGTTCATGGATTAAATGGTCAATTAAATACAGGCGTTTTCAAAGGAAGTTATCGTGGCGCCCGAGTTCTAACACTGAACCGATATTTTAATAGAATAGAATTCGAAGTCCAGAATAATGCATTTTGGTTTGATCCAGACAACCCATTGAGTCGTTCTGC
>CAWVTW010000203.1:0-2401 GCA_963933175.1 uncultured bacterium | reverse complement strand
CCAAACAAAACAACTATCAAATTAGTAAAGGCGAAAGAAATTTTTAAATATCGTGTAACTTCCCATCGAAGGGTATCGACGCCATTTTCTTTTAATTCCTTAATTCGTTCTGTGAGCTTGAAATAATCCAATTCGTCCGGTTTTCGAGCTTGTTGCTGGATCTCTTCTGGTAAAAAACCAAGTGTGATGAGCGTATCTGATTTTCCCAAGGTAACATTTGTTTCAACTCCATATTCATTGAATTCACGAATCGAATACCCTGTTAATACCCAACTGGATGTAACTGGATTCCACTCTATTTTTTTTGCATCAATCCTTTTTCGGATATTTGAATGGCTCAGGTCTACTATGGTTAGATCATGTCCAGTTGATTTTTTTATATAATATTTAGATAATGAAATATGTGTAGATGTATTTTTCTGGAGGAAAATATTTTTGAGTGTGTTCTTTAGTTTATGGCGTGATTTTCGCTTTACATAATCTCGGTCGATTTCGAATCGTTTTTCATTCCCAATTGCAACCAATTTATTATCTAAAATAAACGATCCTCCACTCATGATAATTCCTGATAAAAGTAATGGAAATGAAGCACGATAAAGGCTTATCCCGGATGCTTTCATAGCTGTCCACTCGTTTCGTTTTACCATTGAACCTAAACTGAAAACTGTTGATAATAGCATGGACATTGGGAGCCCAATGCTCACAAACCAGGGTAAAGTATAGAGATAGTATTGAATTACAATTTGTGACGGAACTTTATTATCCATGAATCGGTCTAAATTTTCAATAAGATCAACAATTACAAAAATAGAAACAAAACCGAGAACAGATATTCCCAGGATTATCCAGAATTGCCGCAATAGATATAGGTCGAGTTTATTCATCAGTAAGAATTAGAATTTCCCCAACTTCCTTCAAAAAAAGAAATAAAACGATTATTTTAATTAAATAAAAATTATTCATGGCTTTAGCGGTTTGGATTCAAATATTCAAGAATTAACTTACTCGCAATGAAATTAATAAAATTGTTTAAAATCATTTCTATTTTGGGGCTAATGCTTGCAGGCCTAGCTTTAGCAGAAACTGTAGGATTAGCATCCATTAAAGAAAATGAATTGTCCTGGCTTTCAATTTGGCCGCCAATCATTGCCATAATTTTGGCTCTTATTACTCACGAAGCGCATTTAGCTTTATTTATTGGTATTTGGGTAGGCGTATCAATGATCACTGGGAATCCAATAACAGGGATTACGAATGCTCTGGATACGTATATCGTCGGATCAGTTACAGATCATGGTCATGCATCAATTTTGATCTTTACATTGACTTTTGGTGGACTAATAGGTGTAATTACTGCCAATGGAGGAATGAAAGGTGCAGTAGATTTTGCCGCAAAGTATGCTACATCAAACCGAAGAAGTCAATTTGCTACGGCAGCAATGGGTTTAGTTATATTCTTTGACGATTATGCCAATACCCTATTGGTAGGGAATATGATGAGACCTTTTACTGACAAAGCCAGAATCTCACGGGAAAAGCTATCATACCTCGTGGATTCAACTGCAGCACCCGTTGCAAGTTTAGCCGTAATCAGTAGCTGGTCTGTATTTCAAATGAGTTTGCTTGAATCTCCATATAAACAATATGGTGTCACTATAAATCCTTATTTTACCTTTTTACAAAGTATCCCTTTTTCCTTTTATTGTATTTTGACATTGATTTTTATTTTTTTAAATATATTTCTGAAAAAAGAGTTTGGTCCCATGCACGATGCAGAAACTCGTGCATTATCGACTGGTAAGGTACTTTCTGATCACGCAAAACCACTTTCAGATCCAAGTGTAATAGAAGATACACAAAAAGTACCAACTGCTCATTGGAACAATGCATTTATTCCAATATTTGTAGTTGTAGCTGTAACTATTGGTGGTTTGGTTATTACTGGTCTAAGAAGTCTTGATATGCAACATCCTACACTTCGAGATATCATTGGTGCATCGGATCCTTATGCCAGTCTTATTTGGGGTGCTTCATTTTCTAGTATTTCTGCAATTGGATTAACAGTTGGACGAAAAATATTAACCTTGGAGAAAACGTTAGATGCGTGGGTGAATGGTGTAAGATCTATGGTAATGGCTTGTATTATTTTAGTGTTGGCATGGACCATTGGTTCTGTATGCAAAGATCTGAAAACAGCTGAATATTTGGTGAGTATTTCTTCTAATATTTTATCACCAGCCATGCTTCCTTTCATCACTTTTATCACCGCTGCAGCCATTAGTTTTTCAACCGGATCATCCTGGGCAACCATGTCTATATTGGTTCCGGTAGTTGTTCCTATGGCAATGCATCTTTTGAATATGTCACCAGATGCGACTGTTGAATCACCCATATTTTTAGC
>CAWVTW010000202.1:0-2412 GCA_963933175.1 uncultured bacterium | reverse complement strand
GATGAATACATGCTCACGACCCATTTCCAATATCAGCCTTTCAATAACTGGTTTATTAACTTTCGGTATTCCTATGGATTGGCATCTGCTCTTTTTTATACTCCAGACCATGAACAGTGGGACGAAACATTAACGGGTTCCGGAACATCAGCAGCGTATGGGGCCGGTATTCGATTTATTTTGGATCCTGGTAAAGAGAGCAGATTTACGGTTGGGTTGGATTTCCGATATTCTTATACCAAGATCCACACCATTTGGGATCCCGATGATATAACCCCTATCAACCGATTTGATCTTTCAAATTATGGATTATACTTAACACTATCGGCATTTTACGGTGGAAATAAAACGATTGGAGATAAAGCAAAAAAACTCTACTACCGAAAGGATTATGTCCATGCAAGAAACAATTTCATGCAATTTTTATCGGACTACCCGACCCATGCGAACCGTCACCGCGCAAAGGAGTACATAGCTGACTGCGAATATAAAATACCCTATACCATTATGGATGAAGGAGTCATGCTGGACAAAAAGAATAAAACACAGAAAGCATTGGATAAATATATGTATGCAAAATCTCTTGTAAAAAATGACACATTAATAATGAAGACCCTAGATCGAAGGATCGATCAAATTGCTTTATTATGGATGTTAGCAGCGGAAAATATGCTAAAAGAATTCAAATATGATGAAGCCTATAATCTTGTTAAACATGTAGCAGAATTTTCAATTCACGGTAAAAAAGAACTTCGGCGATTTAAGTCTTGGGTTATACTGGGCGAAGGGAAAAGATACCAAGCTGCGAGATTTATTGGAAAGGCTATGGGAAAATATGCAAATGCATTGGAGATGAATCCTGACCTTATTTATGAAGTGAAATCGCTGCAATATCGTGCGGGGATCCAAATGGCGAAATTGGCTACAGAAGCAGATGAATTTGAAGAGATCCAATTGGCAATCCATTCCCTGGAATTTGCACGGGAGCTTTCCGGGGGTATTGGGAAAAGAAATGAACAGTTATTATTGGATCTTAATCAGAAGTTACAAACGTTATCAGACTATAAGACACGTATCTTGATCGAGCAGAAAATGAATTTGGCTCGAAAGGGGCAAGCCATTGCCCGGTCAGAAAAACTCAAAGTTGGACAAACGATCCCACAGGTACAGGCATTATTGGGAGAACCTCATGAAAAGATCATCGGTAGTAATGGCACAAATCCTGAAGAACAATTATGGATCTATTTTGTTAACCAGAAATCTCTTCAGCTTTCTTTCCATTATTATCAACTTTTTAAGATTGAAAAATTATAACTTGTAAAACAAAATTCTGTTCTATTGAAAGAAATAAAATCCCGGTATTTTTCAAGCTGTGAAATTTCTAATTAAAATACTTTTTCATTTGTTTCTCATATCGGTTGTTTTTGCCCAAACAGACCAGCGAGATTATGACAATGAGTTGCGGTACCAGAATAAAGCGATCAACGGTTTAAAGAAAGAGATCGAGCAATTACGTTCTAAAATCAAAAAGACTGAGTCGCAGGAAAGATCCGCTTCTAATCGAATCACATCCTTGGATGAAGAGATAGCCCTCACATCCAGATTAATTCAATCCTTGAAAAAAGAAGAGAAAAAAACACGAAGTCGTGTTATGCAACTAAAGGAAGATCTTCTGAGAAATGAGAATGAGTTGGAAATACTCCGTGTTCGATATGAACAGCGAGTGGTGAATTCCTATTTAAAAGGCAGGCTCACTGATCTTGAAAAAGTGTTTTCATCTACCACATGGCGACAAGCTATGTACCGAACGCATTATTTGAAAATTATCTCTGATATTGAAAAGAAGTTGACAAAACAAATTGAAAAACTTCTCATTGAGATAAGTCAGCAAAAATTAGAATTAGAAGCTTCTTTGCGGGAAAACCTGATCTTGAAAAGAGATAAAGAAAAACAGATGAGTACCTATCGCAATATGCGGATTAACCGAGAAAAAGAATTGAATAGAATTCGCACAGATAAGAAAGCACTTTCTAATTATGTGGGAGAAAAAGAAACCGGGATTAACCAGTTAGAAAACATTATTAAACAAGTATTAGAAGATAAAGCCCGGTTTGATAGGGAAGACCGAATCCGTCAACAGCAAGCTGCGCTTAAAACCAAATCATTTAGCGCCTTAAAAGGAAGATTACCTTGGCCAGCAAATGGAAGAATCATTGCCAAGTTTGGACGCCAATGGAATCCCAAACTCAAAACAACAACAGAAAATCCCGGGATTGATATTAAAGGCCAGCCCGGGTCTGCAATCCGATCTATTATGGGAGGTGTTGTAACCACTATCACCTATATTCGCGGTTACGGCACAACCATTATTATTGACCACGGTGGTGGGTTTTATACCGTTTACAGCCATGT
>CAWVTW010000201.1:0-2426 GCA_963933175.1 uncultured bacterium | reverse complement strand
TTCTATCCCATACTAATGTCTCTCAATATAAAGTCCTGGATTCCAGATGAATATTAAGATATATGAGTTGGATTTCCATTGAATAGGTTTCGTACATTTCAACCATGCTTAAAATCATTTCTGTGTGTCTCATAATGATTGGTCCTCTTCAAGCCCAATACATGTATAAGGAATTGTTATTTATTCCATGGGGCCATGGTGAGAATCAATTGAATATAAAAGATGTGCCAGGATTTAAGTTAGGGCCCACATCTTTTTCAGTTTCTCAGAATAAAATTTATATTACGGACCCAATATTTCAATTGAGAAAAACGTTTATTGATAATGAATGCGTTAAAAAAGAACCAATTTCAGAATCGATACGTACAAAAAATCGTAAAAATATGTCTCCATTAACTGTGGTCCGTGAAAATAATTATACATTGAGTATCATTGGCAATGACTTATCTTTTACCATTACACAATCAGATATCATTGGATCTGGAAAATATCTTGGAAGTAATACTAACGGATTACATTATGTGTATGTGGAAACTATTATTCAACAAGTTCCATTAGATGTAAAACGAATGATTGGATTATATGATGAAAATGGGGCGACGCATGCTATATTTCAGATTCCGAATATTGATTATTCATTTATCGAAGTTCCCTTTTATGTTGATGAAGATGGACATCTCTATATTATGAGTACAAGAGAAAAGGGTGTGACAATAAGTGGCTGGATTCAAGTAGAAGGTGGAATAGATGATGACTCTGTTTATACTTTACCACCTCATTTATTAGAAGGTGTTCATTATAATACACTCCCAAATCATTTTCCCGAACCAGAATCCAATGAAAATGAAGAAAGGGAGTCCTATAATTATCCACCCGTCACCCGGGAAGAAGCATTGGACATGGCGGAAGCATACGTGAACTATGAGTGGGTTGCAGATGCTGGAAATATTACGGGCGGACCCATTACCGATCCCAACGGAGTAACTGTGGAAACACCAGGATGGATCCAAGTGGGAACAAATTATCATGTACCTTATCAATGGGGTGGATTTTATACATTAGACGGGTTTAATAATGGCATTGATAATGGAAAGTATGCCGGAGATAAAGCGACAGATTGTAGTACAAATTGGTGTGTGAGCTCTTATGCTGTTGGCGTGGATTGTTCCGGGTTTGTGTCTCGATGTTGGAATTTATCTTCTCATTATTCTACAGCCATGATGGACGATGAAATTACCATTGCATACGATAATTGGAATGATTTAGGTCCGGGAGATGCCATCCATAAAGTTGGCCATGTTCAAATGGTTGTAATGCGAAATACGGATGGATCATTTTTAGTTGTTGAAGCATCTGCCGCTGATTGGAAAGTAAGTTATCGAACTTACAATTTAAGTCAACTTACTTCCTATACGCCAAGATATTATGTTGGCATGGAAGGGTCACCAGCTACTATACCACGCACAGATATACGTTCTATTCTATGGACGGACAGCATATCAATTGTGTGGCAAGCTCAAGACCCGGAATCTATTTCCGGGTTTCATCTTTATAAACATACCATTGGATCAGGGTGGTCATTATTAAATGATATTGAATCTTCGGAATCAACTATTCAATTTTCCAATGAGAATGATAATCCTTTATTTTTTAAAATGACCAGTGTATCTCACGTAGATAGCATATCCGAAAGTTTTTCTTCGGATATTTATGGAACGTATCAAACTGACGAATATAAAGATATTTTAATTGTAGATGGATTTGACCGTATGAATGGAAGTTATGCCTTGCCTTACCATAATTTTGCAAAACGGATGGGGCTAGCGTTACATCCCTGGGGATATTCCTTTGATATGCTCGACAATGATGCAGTGATAGATGGAGCAGTTCAATTGAGTCAATATACAGCCGTTTTTTGGCTATTGGGGGATGAAAGTACCGAACATGAAACATTTTCTGTATTGGAACAGAATAAAGTAAAAAATTATTTATCTGAAGGAGGAAGGTTATTTGTTTCCGGTTCGGAAGTGGCATGGGACTTAGACAATATGGGCTCATCAACCGATCGTGATTTTATTCATGATTATTTGAAGGCGGGTTATGGGGTGGACGATGCTAATGCATATACAGTTAATGGGGTAGAAGGTACACTCTTCGATGGACTTACTTTGCATTATGACAATGGAAACCATGGCGTATATGAAGAAAATTATCCGGATGCTTTTACTACCATTGGAGGATCTACGCCTGCTTTAATGTATTCCAATGGTTTAATTGCGGCTACACAATTTAGTGGTGTTGTACCAGGGAGCCAGATAAATGCACGCGTTGTTGTGATGGGATTCCCTTTTGAAACGATCTATAATGATCAAGAAAAAGAAGCATTAGCAGGAAGATTGTTAGCGTTTTTTGGATTTAATGTTGAA
>CAWVTW010000200.1:0-2436 GCA_963933175.1 uncultured bacterium | reverse complement strand
TTGTGGAACCTAAAACACCCAGCTTTATCATCGGATCGCTTTCATATGATTGATACGTTTTTGGATTACCGTATCTGTCCCAATATCTGCTCGATGAAAGAGTGGACCGGTAACAGATGACACTTCTTTTTCCGCAATTTTCTCTGCGTTTGAAATGGAGTCTGCCATGCCCACAACCGCAATAGTTCGACTCCCCGCTTCAACTAGTTTTCCATTTTGAATATCCACCGAAGCGTAAAACAATCCGTCGGGGTTTTCTATTTTTGAAACATTTATCTGTTCATTTTTCACGGGGCTATCCGGGTAACCTTCAGGCACAGCATATTTACAGACTGTTGCTTTATTTTGAAATTTTACATCTACATTTTTCAATGTGCCATCTGCAATGCCGTTGCAAATTGCAATAAAGTCCGAATCTAAAAGGGACAAAACATTCATAGCTTCTGGATCGCCGAACCGGGCGTTGTATTCGATCAGTTTCACGCCATTTGCCGTTGCCATAAATCCGCCATAAAGGATGCCTTTGTACCCCTCACCAAATTTGTCCTTTACTGCCTTGGCGGTTTGAACATTAATTTCGTACGCTTCCAAAATATCATCATGCGATAAAAATGGCAACCCATGGTTTGCATCAGAGTAAGTCCCCATCCCGCCGGTGTTTGGACCCGTGTCCCCTTCGTAAGCCCGCTTATGATCTTGAACGGCGGGCATATGTTTTAAAGTGTCTCCATCGCAAAAACTCATGAGCGAAAACTCTTCTCCGATGAATTTTTCTTCAATGACGAATTCACCGCCTTTATCTGTCAATTCCTGGCAGTAGGCCAGCGCTTCATCATGGGAATGTAAATGTTCTCCGGATACTTTTACGCCTTTACCGCCGGCGAGACCATCATATTTCACCACATAATTTTCGCCAAGTACATTTAAAAATTCTGTTACACCAGCCAAGGAATTAAAGGTTTGGTATTGAGGTCCGCCGGGTATGTTATATTCTCTTAACAAATCCCGAGTGAATGCCTTGGATGTTTCTAATTTGGCTAAATATTTTTTGGGTCCCACAACCCTTACCTTAACGGCCCAAAGCGCATCCGCCACGCCATTTTCCAAGGGGTTTTCGGGGCCAATGATGACCAGGGTCGCCCCAATTTCATTTGTATAATTCACAACAAAATCAGGATCATTGAAATTTCCGATTAATAGTTCATCGCAGAGTTCCGCAATACCAGGGTTCATGTTAGATGCTAGACAGAAAATCTCTTTTTCTTGATGAGAGCGATCCAAGGCTCGAACAATGGCATGCTCCCGAGCGCCGGAACCGATGACTAATATTTTATTTACCATTCCGGTCATTCACGCGCACGGCTTCCATTTGAGAGATCTTGGCATCATCGATATCGTTAGTAATATAGTTGCCGTCCAGGCAGGCCATACACGGCGTATCAATATGGTGATCCCCTTTCCGCGTAACCGCTTCTACCAGATCATCAATTTTCTGATAAAGAAGCGCATCCACGTTTAAATAGTTTTCAATTTCGTTTTCATTCATATTTCCGGCGATGAGTTCTTCCTTGGTTGGCATATCCACACCATAAAAGCAAGGCGATTTCACTGGCGGGCACGCCACGGCAAAATAAACTTCTTTGGCGCCAAAATCTTTGAGCATGCGCACAATTTCTCGACTAGTATTTCCACGGACAATGCTGTCATCCAGGATCAGCACCTTTTTATCACGGATTTCTAATTCTTGAGGCACTAGTTTATATTTTACAGATTTTTTTCTTTCATCCTGTCCCGGCATAATAAAGGTTCTACCTATAAAAGTGTTTTTATATAAACCCTCGGAATATCTGACCCCCAACTCATGAGCAAACGAAAGAGCAGCCGTATTTGCAGTGCTGGGTGCTGGGATAACAATATCTGGTGTTTTTTCGGGATATTTTTTCTTCCATGCTTCAGCCAGGTTTTGTCCCATGCGCAGGCGCGATCGGTACACACTAACATCGTTCAGAGTTGCATCGGGTCGAGCAAAATACACATATTCAAAAATGCAGGGATTAAATGATTTTTTAACCAAGCGCTTGTTGAATACATTTCCATCTTCATCTACATAAATGAGTTCGCCGGGAAGCACCGTTCCTTTTGGTTCATATCCCAACGCATAAAACATAGTGTTTTCGGAAGCAAAAATGTAATCCTTACCGCCATTACCATTAGATCTTTCGCCTTTCACCAATGGGCGAATTCCTTGGGGATCGCGAAAGACCACAAGCCCTTTCCCGATGACAATACTTACTACAGAATAGGCGCCTTTAACATGTTTAAAAATTTTGGTAACGGCACTGCACAAAAGATAGAAAAACTCTTCACTATCTTCTGGAGGATTATTTGTGTGAAGTAAATCTGCAAAATAATGAAGCAACACTTCTGAATCAGAAT
>CAWVTW010000199.1:0-2440 GCA_963933175.1 uncultured bacterium | reverse complement strand
CAACCAAGTGCAACTCAAGATTTTCACGATTGGAGAATTTTTGTTGATCATTCCACTCGTCAATTTTCTTTAGTTCAAGACGGTATTCTTAGATGCAAATTGGATTTCACCGCAATTGTCCATCCTACAGATGATGCGATAGACCTTGCTGCAAGAGGGTTTAATGGCGATAATACTATTTCGCATTATGATCATGTAGGTTATGCCCCAGGTTTTCAATCATTTCATAATGTAGCCGATTATACATCACAAATAAAAAACTCAAACGATCAACAAGGGAATCAACATGATTATTCTAATTTAACAATTGACTGGTATTTCCCAGGAGTTGGCAATCATTCAGATGTTGAGAAAGGGATAGAGGTTGAATTAATCAGTGCTATTACAGGCAATGTGATCTATAGTTATTCAGAGAATGAGATTAAGTTGGCAAAGAAGGACCGAGACACAAGTGTTTTCAATTTATCATCCATGGACTCTTCTGAAGAATTTAGAGTAAAGGTCAAGTGGTTGGAAAATCCAATGGTTGATTGGATTGGTATAGATTCGATTGAAGTTGGTATCGGGCAAGAGATTAACCCCGATTTAGCCATAGATGAAATTCTGTTCGACCAACAAAAAATAAGATATTCTGGTGAAAATGTAACCATTGCAATAAATTATTCAAACATAGGTACTAAGGTAACAGAAGGTGTAGAACATGGCCTTTATCTGGACGGACTTCTTATTGATACACGATTTGATTTACTCGAAAACTTCACAAATTCAACTTGGCATATTTCACTTGCAAACCTTGGCAGTGGTTCACATAAAGTGGAAGTTCGATTAGACCATGGTGATTCATTAACAGAGGTTGATGAAGAAAATAATCAAGCAAATATTTCATTGCTAATATATCCGCATTATGGACCGTTGATATCTTCCGGTTTAGAATTTGAAATCGGAATTTCACAACAATTAAATTTGCATTTCTTAGCGCAAGTTGAACAATTGGATGTGATGAAATTATATGCTGATTGGGGTGATGGCACAATTGATGAAATTAATCCACAAGGAATGGTTGCGAGTCATTATTTCCAAGACTATGGCCAATACAATTTATCATTTTATGCAGATTTAGAGGGCGGCATTACCTCTAATAATACCACATTTGTAGTACATGTGGTAAATGAGGCGCCAAATGCGGTATTGCGCTATAATGGGACCAATTCAAGCACTGGTGAAAGTGTAATATTTTCCTGCTTGGATAGCAATGACTGGCACGGCGATGAATTGATTTGCCAGTGGTATGTAAACGGTGAACTTTACTCATCTGATTCAATATTCATTTTTTCCTTTTCACAAAGCGGTGAACACCTAGTAAAATTGGTTGTTTCCGATCAATTTTTGGCATCTGACGAGATATTAATCGGATGGGAAGTCAACGATTCGGAATATATTGGTCATATAATAGAACTCACCTATGACCTTCAACTCTATGAAAGTCCTGGAGCGGCGATATACAAAATACATTGGCGCCAAGGTACTTCAGATGAAGTGAAGAATTTAGCCTATGCTACCAATAATAATCAAATGATTTATGATAGTATATTTTACGATTTGGAGGAAGGAAATTACCCTGGCATTCATAGTAAAGTAATCCAGGTGAACTATTATAATGATACTTATCCAACTGAATCGTTCAATATCAGCTATGAAATCGAAAATCTCAAACCATCATTTGAATCAACATTGGCAAAAACTGAGTTCGTTGAAGGAGAATATTTGGGAAGAGATCTTTTTTCATATAATTATAATCTTCCTTGGGATAATAGTGAG
This sequence comes from uncultured bacterium, assembly GCA_963933175.1. Taxonomy (GTDB): domain Bacteria; phylum Fidelibacterota; class Marinisomatia; order Marinisomatales; family UBA1611. The sequence goes on along the minus strand of CAWVTW010000199.1, from coordinate 622 downwards.
GCTACATTTACATTGATGGATAATGGGGTTGAAATATTAAATTCCACCGGAGTGCCGCTAATTCATGACTTGAGGCAGTATTTCTATGCTAGGGAATCGGGACCACATATTTTTGAAATTACAGTTACCGATACAGGGGGATTATCACATTCAATAATACATGAATATAATGTCTCCAATGTGCTGCCAACTGCAAATATTAGTTGCGAATGGTTTGATGAGGATTTGAATAAATTCGTTTGCTATGCCAATGTCGTCGATTCAGAAATGGATTTAAATTTGATGAGCATCAATTGGTACTTGGATGGCGTGATAAATAGTGGTCACGGCAGTTCTCTAATCTTTGAGCCATCCCGTTTATCGCATACAATAGCGGTAGAAGTAACCGAGCCAGAAGGCGGTCAAGCATTTTCAGAAGTAGAGTATGAATTTGATATAAGTGTGCTCAAATGGGGTGCTGATGATTCAAAGGTCAGCGATTTTATTTTTTATGGAGCATTTGCAATCATTCTTCTCGTTCTTGTAATAACAATAATATTAGTTCGCAATAGCGATAATAAAATTAGCAATGACCTCAATAAACAAGATGAAATGTGGCAACAAGTAGAGCCGGAATTCAATC
>CAWVTW010000198.1:0-2462 GCA_963933175.1 uncultured bacterium | reverse complement strand
ACCATGCCTGTTCATGCCAGCGAATTGTATTCTAAGAACATTACAGCATTTTTAACTTATATGGTAAAAGATGGTGAAATCAATTTAGATCTGGAAGATGAAATTATTTCTGGTGCAATGTTCACACACAAAGGTGAAATAACCCACAAACCAACCCAAGAAGCATTGAACGCTTAAGGAAAATTATGGATATCAATATTTTAACAGTTTTTATATTGGCGATCTTTGTTGGAATTGAGATCATTTCAAAGGTTCCTCCTACCTTGCACACACCTCTCATGAGCGGGTCTAACGCCATCTCTGGGATTGCTATTGTTGGTGCTATTATTGGCACAAAAGTAGGGGGCGGTGCAGGAACATGGCTAGGATTGATCGCGGTCATATTTGCCACCATAAATGTGGTAGGCGGTTTTATGGTGACCGATAGAATGTTAAAAATGTTTAAGCGTAAATAGGGAAAGACCGTGCTATTCACAAATATTTTTTACGTTCTGGCATCTGTCTTATTTATCTTAGGCATCAAAAAACTCAGCCACCCTAAAACCGCTCGCAATGGAAATATGATCGCATTCATTGGAATGATGATCGCCATCGTTGCTACTTTAATTGCCAAACATGAATTTGAAATAGATTATCAATTGATAGCTATTGGAATTATTGCTGGAATTATAATCGGTACTACATTTGCAATAAAAGTAGAAATGACCCAAATGCCACAAATGGTTGCGATTTTCAATGGATTAGGCGGTGGTGCATCAGCATTAGTTGCGGCAGCTGAATTCTTAAAAACCGGTGAAATGACAACTTTTACACTGGGGACGATCGTTTTTTCAGTTTTTGTGGGGACTTTAACATTTACAGGTAGTATGGTTGCTTTTGGAAAACTGCAGGGTTTTATTAGCGGTCAACCCATTGTTTTTCCAGGACAACAAGTCTTTAATGGACTTATGGCCTTGGCATTGATATTTGTTGGTGTTTATTTGGTTCAACTACCGGGCGAAATTAATTATTTTTATGCAGTCGTTGTCATTTCTGCCATCATGGGGATCACCCTGACAATCCCAATTGGCGGCGCAGACATGCCCGTTGTTATTTCTCTACTTAATTCCTATTCCGGGGTTGCGGCGGCAGCTACTGGATTTGTATTAATGAACAATGGCTTGATTATTTCCGGTGCTTTAGTTGGTGCGTCCGGACTCATTTTGACCAATATTATGTGCAAAGGGATGAATCGGTCTCTGGCGAATGTGATTTTTGGTGCCGTTGGATTGGTACAGGAATCCACCAGCGACAGTACAACTAAACAGATCACAGTTAAATCTTATTCGACCGAAGAAGCAGCCATGATCTTTGATGCAGCTGATAAAGTGATTATCGTTCCTGGTTACGGTCTCGCAGTAGCCCAGGCACAGCATGCTGTCCGTGAAGTGGCTGAATTTCTTGAAGGAAAAGGGAAACAAGTTTTATATGCCATTCATCCCGTGGCTGGAAGAATGCCAGGCCACATGAATGTATTATTGGCAGAAGCCAATATACCTTACGAGCAATTAAAAGATCTGGATGAGATCAATCCGGAATTTGAAGATTGTGATGTTGCATTGGTTCTGGGAGCAAATGATGTTGTGAATCCTGCGGCACGCCATGATACATCTTCTCCGATTTACGGCATGCCTATCTTAGATGTGGACAAGTCCCGAACTGTCATCATTAATAAGCGAACCATGAATACTGGATTTGCAGGTATCCAGAATGAATTATTTGGCTTTGATAATTCAATTATGGTTTTTGGCGATGCAAAAGATATGTTACAGCAATTATTGAAAGATCTAAAAGAATTATAAGTTTTCCTGTAAAACAAAAAAAGCTCATCGGTTATCCGCCAATGAGCTTTTTTTGTTTTCATAATAATTTTTTAATTAAAATAATGGAAGCTACACTTCTTTACTAAAATCTACCTTCAATTTTGTTGTATTAGAATAAAGTCCGATAGAAATATACTTGGCGCATACAGCTTCTGCATAATCATCCGAGAAATAACGGCCAACCTTAAATACGTGGCCACCTCGATCTTCAACCACGTTCAAGTCAGGCAGAATTTCTTTTACAGCGCTGATCTGATCATCTCCTTGCGGAACTATATTCACCTCCCACATTTCAACTTCGCCCCCTTTTTCTAGACTAACATAATGAGCGATCATCCCTGTGAATTCTGCAACAGCCATGGCTTCTTCATCTGTTACTTCATCGTCTGCTTCAGCCATCAAATTGATCAAATCAACCAAACTTTCAGCCACATCTGTATCCGGACCTTCATCCAAATAAGATTGTACTATTGATTTCAATTCTACAAGGTTTGTAACTGTCTCAGGCTTTCCAGGTACGAGTTCAGGAATCTCTATATTCCATTTTTCAGCAAACTGATTAATCAAATCAATTTCTTCCTGAGCAATATCATCATCAAT
>CAWVTW010000197.1:0-2465 GCA_963933175.1 uncultured bacterium | reverse complement strand
GTCAGATTATCTGTAGGGATTGAAAATCCAGATGATATTATAGCAGATTTGGAGCAGGCTTTAAATCGAGTTTAAATAATTACAATTTGTAAATTTCATTATGCATTCAATAGAAAAAATAAATGGGCTCCGGGATAAAATTGACTTACTCGATGAACAAATGTTGGATCTGCTGGTACAGCGATTTTCTGTTTCTAGGGAGATAGGGGACATTAAAGCATCCGGCGGCATCAATGTTGGGGATCCAAACCGCGAACAGGAAATCATTGATCGTCTTGCTGAAAAACTCGAAGGCAAACTAGAAAGAAATGATATTGCCGCTATTTTTGGACCTATTTACCATATTTCAAAAAAATTGCAGAAGAAATAAAATTAAGTTGGTTCCCGTTCGTTCCTATCCTTAATTTTTCCTGTCATGAATAACATGAATACAAATAATTATTATAGCTGGTATTGGTTTTTTAACCAAGATGGGGGTTCATAGTCCCAGCGATACCTGTACATGCTGACTATGCTTAAACCCCGATAATTTCGGGGTTTTTTTTTGCTCAAAATGGATAAAACACAACTCACATTCAACGAATTTCAGGACCTTGCTCGGGAGTGTACAACCGTCCCCGTCTATAAACGAATCCTGGCAGATCTACTTACACCGGTAGCTGCATGGGTGCATTTATCTCAGAAAGCGGAATATGCTTTTTTATTAGAGTCGGTAGAAAAAGGGAATCAATATTCTCGATACTCTTATGTGGGAATCAATCCGCAGAAAATTCTTATGCATAACAATGGCAAAACCACTATCACTGAAAATGGAAGAACCATTGATGTTGATACACCCTTTCTTGATTTACTCCGGGAAACTCAATCCCAATATAATATGACAAAACTACCAGGGATTCCTTCTTTTACTGGGGGCTTGGTTGGCTACCTTGGTTACGAAACCATCGCTTGGGTGGAAGATATTCCAACCCATGATGAATCTGATTTAGTTGTCCCTGATTCTGTTTTCATGCTTTTTGAAGATATGATTGCTTTTGACCATTTAAAGGGGTCGGCATTGGTCATCTCCAATGTAAATGTTGATTTTGATCATGATTTAAAAGAACAATTTGATGCGGCGCATTTACGGGTGGATGTGATTGGTGAATCGCTCCATTCTGATTTGGACTACCAAACTCCGGTTCGGGTAGAACAAAGTAAGGTATCTTCAAATTTTACTCAGGATACATTTGAATCGGCTGTACTGAAAGCAAAAGAACACATTGTGGATGGAGATATTTTTCAGATTGTTTTGAGTCAGCGCTTCGAACGAAAAACATCGGTAGAGCCAACTACACTTTACCGTGCACTTCGGACAATCAATCCATCACCCTACATGTTTCATTTAAAGATTAATGATTTTGATATTATTGGCGCTTCTCCGGAATTATTGGTAAAAGTTGAAGACGGTATTGTAGAAATCCGTCCCATTGCGGGTACACGTCACCGTGGGGAAACAGAAGCAGAAGATCAAGTATTGGCCGATGATTTGATTAATGATGAAAAAGAATGTGCCGAACATTTAATGTTGTTGGATTTGGGGCGAAATGATGTGGGACGCGTATCCGAATATGGTTCCGTAACTATTCCGGAAAATATGGTAATTGAGAATTATTCCCATGTAATGCATATCGCTTCTGATGTAAAAGGGAAATTGGCGAAAGATAAAGACCCTTTTGATGCGCTTATGAGTGGCTTTCCGGCAGGCACTGTTAGCGGTGCGCCTAAAATCCGGGCCATGGAAATCATTCATGAGTTAGAGCAGGACCGTAGGAATATTTATTCCGGTGCCGTTGGCTTTTTCGACTTTACGGGGAATGTGAATACTTGCATTGCCATCCGTACCATGCTCTTGAAGGATGGCTCTGCGCATTTTCAGTCTGGCGCTGGTATTGTGCACGATTCAGACCCGACTAAAGAATTTGAAGAAACTGTGAATAAGGCAAAAGCCATCATGGCAGCGATTGATTTTGCAGAAAATGGACTGGTCTCATGATTCTAGTTATCGATAACTACGATTCATTCACCTATAACCTGGTACAATACATTGGCCCTATCAACTCAAATGTAAAAGTAGTGCGAAATGATCAGTTTAAATTGGATGATATCAAACGGTGGGACCCATCTCATATAGTTATTTCTCCTGGTCCCGGTCGCCCGGAAAATGCAGGAAATTCAGTTGAAGTTATTCAAAAATATGGAGCGTCTATTCCCACGCTTGGTGTTTGCCTTGGGCACCAAGCAATCACTGTAGCATATGGCGGGAAAGTAATTCATTCATCGGAGATCGTTCATGGAAAAACAGCAACCATTCAAAATCTTGGATCAGCTTTATTTAATGCAGTAGGTAATTCTTTCACGGCAACCCGGTATCATTCTTTGGTTGCGGAACGAGATAGTTTACCCAAAGATTTTAAAATTACTGC
>CAWVTW010000196.1:0-2470 GCA_963933175.1 uncultured bacterium | reverse complement strand
CTGGCGGGGGAAGGCGATATGAAATTTCCCATGATGGTAGCAGGCCTTGGAACTATCCTTAATATTATTCTGGATCCAATTTTTATTTTTAAATTAGAAGAATATGGTGGCATTGGTTTTGGCATGGGTGTGAAGGGTGCAGCAATAGCTACCGTGATCAGCCAACTCATTGTATTTATAATTTTTATTTATATGCTTTTTGTGAAAAAACATGCATATATCACATTCAGGTTAAAAGATTTTTCACCTTCAAAAGCAATATTATGGGATATAGTAAAAATAGGGTTGCCTGCATCTATGTCCATGATTATTATGGCTGTGGGGCAGGGCGTTTTTAATAAGATTCTGATCCATTATTCACCCCAGACAGTGGCAGCGTACCAAGTTGCAGGACGCTTGGATATGCTCATTTTTCTTCCCATTTTTGCCATCGCCGGTGGGATGACTACACTTGTAGGTATGTTTTTTGGTGCAAAGAAAATAGATGCCTTGAATCAAATCGTGAAATATGGAATATCCCGTGCTTTTATGATAACACTGGTGTCATCCACCTTTGTTTATATATTTGCAGAAACTTTTTCAGGGTGGTTCACACAAGACCAGGAAATTATTAACGTGTCCGTTGGGTTTTTAAGGCTTCTTTGTTTCATGTATCCTTTAGTTGCAATTGCCATTACCTCGGGCCGAGTTATGCAAGGATTAGGAAAGGGAATTCCTGTTTTGGTTATTACAACCGTTAGAGTGCTAGGTGTGAGTGCACCTCTTGCACTTTATTTTAGTTTTGTTTTGGATAAGCCAGTGGAATGGAATTGGTATGCCATGATGATATCAACTGGTATTGCATTCATTATTGCTGTGAGTTGGGTTAAAATAGAATTGAAAAAATTAAATCAAAACTTTGATGTATCCGTATGAGTTGTTTATCTAACTCAGACATTCAATATGCAATTTCGGACTTAAATGGGTGGGAATTCAAAAATAATGCCATCCATAAAATATTCACTTTTGAATCATACTTAAATAGCATCGCTTTTATCAATCGATTAGCTGAAATAGCAGAAGAAAAAAACCATCATCCAGATATGGTAGTGGGTTGGTGCAAGATAGATGTTGCATTTACATCACATGATCAAGGTGGTGTTACAACTGCATGTATAGACATGGCAAAAAAGACAGAATCAGTTTTATAACTCTTCTTTAAAAGTTCCCTTATTACATGGGAGACGATTAATCAATACAAATAATGTTGATCTTATGAGCGGGACTTACAAGGGGTCATAAAATTAGATTAAGAAATCTTCCGAATTCCTGTAATCAACCCTGCACAAATCGCAGATTTAACCACATCTCCAACTAAAAATGGGTAGAATCCCATGATTAGTGCTTCATTGAATCCTACATTAAATACAGATAGATAAAGTGTTCCCAATATGAGTATTAATGTTGTTGCCACGAGACACGATAAAAAGCTGGATACCGGTTTTGTGGTAAATCCATTTTCAGCCAAATAGCCGATCAGAAAAGCAGCAAATACAAATCCCCAAAGATATCCGGCAGTGGGTCCCACCAACACATGAGCCCCTGCTTTCATTTGGGCGAAAACGGGAAGCCCAATGGCACCTTCCATGAGATAAGTCAACACAGCCATTGCTCCACGGCGAGCGCCTAGTAATCCTCCCACAAGAACAACACCAATGGTTTGCCCAGTAATGGGGATAGGAGTAAATGGAAGAGGAATTGAAATCTGTGCTAATACAGCGATGAGAAATGATCCTAAAATTATCGTAAAAATGTTTGCCACATTATCATCGATAGATAGGATACCAGCTTGATCGAATGTGATTGTTTTTGTTTTCATAGGTGTAATTTATTGAATTTTTAGGTGATTGGCTTCCCAAACATTTTTTTGATTAGCCAATTGTAAAATCTTTCTGGTGTGAGTTGTACGATCAAAATAAATATACGGTAAGGCCAGGGATAAATGTAGGTGGAGTATCCCAAATCGATTACCTTTATAAATTGTTCTGCAGCATCTTCAGCAGATTTCATAGGAAAACGCCGGGCGGGACCTTTTACAATGGGTGTATCCACAAATCCAGGGCAAATGGATACAGTTTTAATCGTGTATTTCTGGAGTGTGGGCCGCCAAGAATCAAAGATCATTCGAATAGCAATTTTGGATGCAGAATAGCCACCGTGAAAGGGTAAAGGCATAAAACTGGCCACAGAACTAATACACACTAATGCACCGCTGTTTTGGGCTTTCATGGCTGGGATAAAAGGAATAAGGGTATTGGTCACACCCAAAATATTTGTATTTAGTATGGTATTGATTTGGTTACTGTCACCGGAGAAAAGTCCATCATCGCCACCAATACCTGCGTTTGCAATGGCAATATCGATGTTCCCTGCATCTGCCATGAATTGGTCCGCAACAGATTTACATTTTTCTGCATCCTGTACATCCAAT
>CAWVTW010000195.1:0-2476 GCA_963933175.1 uncultured bacterium | reverse complement strand
TATGGCGCTGACGGTTTTGAAACACCAAACTTGGATCAAATGGCGAAGGACGGCATTCGCTTTACAGATTTTTATGTGTCCCAGGCGGTGTGTAGTGCAAGCAGAGCATCCCTCATGACGGGTAGTTATTCGGAACGAGTTGGTGTGCAGGGAGCGCTTCTACCGTGGGATTTAAATGGACTCGATCCCAAAACGGAAACCATCGCTAAACTGCTAAAGCGCCATGGATACACGAATGGTGTCTTCGGGAAATGGCATTTGGGACACATGGAAAAATATTTACCGCTCCAAAATGGATTTGATGAATATGCCGGGCTTATTTGCTCCAATGATATGTGGCCTGTGGACTATGACGGAAAACCACTCATCAATAAGAAGCGGAGCTATTATCCAAACATGTCCTTTTGGGATGGAAATGAGCCGAAAAACTCCATTGAAACATTTGAAAAACAAGGTCAATTAACAACTCTAATCACAGACCGAGCCGTTGATTTTATTAAGCGAAATAAGGATAACCCGTTTTTCCTATATGTGCCCCATCCCATGCCGCACCAACCCATAGCCGTCTCTGAAAAATTTGCAGGAAAAAGTGAGTTGGGTCTCTACGGAGACGTAATGATGGAAATTGATTGGTCTGTAGGAGAGATCCTGAAAACATTAAAAGAAAATAGCATTGACAAAAATACACTTGTGATCTTTGCCAGTGATAATGGCCCGGCCCTGAATTTTGGCAAATGGGGCGGTTCTGCGGGGCCACTGCGCGAAGGAAAGGGCACCATGTGGGAAGGCGGTGCTAGAGTGCCATGCATTATGCGTTGGCCCGAAAAAATTTCACAAAATCAAAATATTTCAAATATTGCCGGGACAATCGACATTTATCCTACCATTGCAGAAATTGTGGGTGAAAGAGAGATTCGCAATAAGATCGATGGTGTAAGTTTAATGACCATCTTGAATGGCGAACCCAACGCCAATCCGCGGGATGAACTCTTTTATTATTATGGAGAGAATTTAATCGCTGTTCGCAAAGGTAATTGGAAACTAGTTTTTCCCCATGAGCATCGATCTTACATTAATGTGGAGCCGGGAAAAAACCTTCATCCCGGACCTTATGGAAAGGGCATAGCTGGGTTGGAACTCTATGACTTGGAATATGATATTGGGGAAACGACTGATCTCGCCGCCCAATTCCCCGAAGTTGTAAAAGATCTGGAAAAATTGAGCGAGTCGGCACGAACAACATTAGGCGATAAATTAACAGAGCGTGTTGGAAGTGAAGCATACACGACCATTTGCGGTGTGCGGCCTTCCATCGTAAAACTGAATCATTCTGCTATTGCGAAAAAGATAACGCTTGTGAATAACGCTCATAAAAAATATTCAGGTGAGAATGTCAATGCCTTGGTCAACGGGGTTGGCGGGACGCTCAACTTTCGAGATGTATCCTGGCAAGGGTTCGAGGCAGAAGATATGGTTGCTACTATTGACTTGGGACAAATACAAAAAGTGAATTCCATCGAAGCACGGTTTCTCCAGGACCAGGTAGTTTGGATTTTTTTACCACAAAAGGTAGAGATAGAACATTCGTTGGATGGACAACATTTTGAATCTATTTACGAATATTATCCCAACAATGATTTTAGTCTAAAACAGGACATCTTTCATTACAAGGCAATGCCTGAAAATTTAAAAACACGATATATTCGTGTGAATGGCATGAATTTGAACACATGTCCCGATTATCATCCCGGTGCCGGAAGACCTTCTTGGGTATTTACGGATGAGATAGTGATAAATTAGATTTCTAACATTTGATCAATCTTCAACTTTTAACTGATCTTATTTATTAACATATATGATACCATTGGTTTTTCTTTCACTTTAATTTAGACACCCATTATTCCATAATTTTTAATACAAAATGAACTCCGAATTAAAACTGGCAAAAGATGCCGCCATTGAAGCAGGCGGACTTATTCTTAATTATTACAAAGCTGAATATGAGATCAAAGATAAAGGGTATCATAATCCAGTCACCACGGCAGATCATGCAGCGGACTCATATTTGAAAAAAGTTTTAAAGGATGCACGCCCGGAATATGGTTGGCTTTCAGAAGAAACAGTTGATTCACCTGAAAGACTTACGAAAGATCGCGTTTGGGTTGTTGATCCCTTGGATGGAACAAAGGAATTTATAGAAGGAGTTCCCAATTTTGTAGTTAGTGTTGGATTGGTCGAAAATGGAATACCCATTGTGGGTGTCCTTTACAATCCGGTCACAAAAGAAACGTTCACAGCTGCCAATGGGGAAGGTGCCCATTTAAATGGCGAATCGATTCAATGTATGACAAAAGATGACATTGGTGAAATGGTCATATTAAATAGTCGTTCCGAGACACGACGTGGACTATGGGAGCCCTTTAATGGCGTCTTTGGCGAATTGCGTGCCATTGGTTCAGTAGCATATAAATTAGGA
>CAWVTW010000194.1:0-2484 GCA_963933175.1 uncultured bacterium | reverse complement strand
TTTGTGTCATGAAACAAAAAACCCCCCGATGTCGGAGGGTTTAGAAGTTAATTTTATGTAACGATTGTTACAATTTTTCGAGTTCGGCCTTTTCGACCAAATTGAACAATCCCGTCCGCAGTTGCGAATAGGGAGTCATCATTTGCACGCTGAACATTCATTCCAGGGTGAATTTTAGTCCCACGTTGCTTAAGTATTATTGTCCCGGCTAAGATAGATTGCCCATCAGCCACTTTGAGCCCGAGATAACTGGGGTTTGAATCGCGACCGTTTTTAGTGCTTCCTTTACCCTTCTTATGTGCCATGAGTTATTCCTCTTCTTTTGCTGCTTCTTCGACTTTGGGTTCTGCTTTTTTTGCAGGTTTCTTTGTCTTGGTGGCAGTTGCTTGAATTTTTTGAATCTCGACTTCGGTAAACCACTGTCTGTGTCCGTTTTTGCGCTGATACCCTTTACGTCGTTTTTTCTTATAAATAAGAATCTTTTTTTCTCGTCCGTGGTCAACTACGGTAGCAGTTACCGTTGCGCCTACCACTGTAGGGGCTCCGATTTGAGTGCTAGACCCGTCATGAACGAGTAATACATTGTCAAAGGTTAGTTTGGCGCCGGCATCCCCGGTTTGTAGCGGGACGCGTACTCTGGCACCTTCAGTAGCCTTGAATTGTTTTCCTGATATATTTACGATAGCATACATTTTACGTCTCCAAAAAGCCGGCAAATTTACGAGGCTGCTTTCATCTTTTCAAGATTCATTTCATTTGTAACATCAGTATTATCTTTGGTACGAAAAAACCGGAACTCATCTTGTGGGAGTTCTACATTTTCTTCGATTTTTAAATGGACAAAATTTTGCCACATAAGTCCACGAAGAATATGTTTCTTTTCACCCCCCAGATATTGAGCATTTTCTGGGTGAAGTTGTAGTTTTAGCATTAAAGAACTATGTTTACTCTTATAGCGCCGTAACCAATGGTCAATCCGCGTTACCAACGTTTCTCTAGAAATAATTCGTCCTGAGCCATGACAAGTTGGGCATTCTTCACTCATAGAATCCAACAAACTTAATCGAATCCGCTGTCTCGTCATTTCCAAAAGTCCAAATTCTGTGATGGGTGCCACGGCCACTTTAGCTCGATCTTTTTTGAGTTCTTTCCGTAATTCGTGGTAGACCTTTTTTCGATTTTCGTCATATCTCATATCGATAAAGTCAATTACGATCAACCCAGATAAGTCACGGAGTCTGAGTTGTCGTGCAACATCTCTTGCCGCTTCCAGATTAATTTTAAGTGAATTTTCTTCATGGAGTTTTTTCCCCACAAATCGACCACTGTTTACATCCACTACAACCATGGCTTCTGTTTTTTCAATAATCAAGTATGCGCCACTTTTTAGCCAAGCTTTTGGTCGCATCAGCTTTTCAATTTCGGACTCAATACCAAAACTTTCAAAAAGAGGGAATTTAAGTTTATAAAGTTCTAATCGTTCCAAAAGGCTTGGCGAAATCTCTTCAAGGTACCGTTGTGTTTTTTTGTAAAGACGCTTGGAATCAATGATGATTTTTTCAACATCCGGTGTTAATAGATCTCTAACCACGCTTGATGCTGTTTCTAAATCTTCATAGACAATTACTGGAGCATTCTCTTTAGCTGATATTTTTTCCATTTTGTCCCAATTTTCCATCAATTGGTTGAAATCATTCTCTATGAGTTCTTCAGATTTTCCTTCAGCAACAGTACGAATGATTACACCCGTATTACCTTCACGGAGTTTTAGGGCGATTTGTTTCAGTCGTCGACGTTCATATTTGTCCCAGATTTTTTTGGAAATCCCGATATAATCTGCATTTGGAACAAGCACCAGTAGCCGGCCTGGCAATGCTACTTCTGTAGTCACCCGGGGACCTTTTCCGGCAAAGGGCTCCTTGATAACCTGTACATAAATTTCTTGGCCCTTTTTTAGGTCAACTTCAATGTTATCATGTCTACGATTCTTATTCCGGCTGTGCTTATTTCCGCTATCTTCAATGATATATTCATTATTCCCAATTTCGGAAAAGGGGAGAAATGCATTCAGTTCATTGCCTATATCCACAAATGCGGCCTGCATCCCGGGAAGAACATTTTCAACTTTGCCTTTGTAAACATTGCCAACCATCCGGTGTTTATCCTGTTTTTCAACATAAACTTCAACCAATTGGCTATCTTCCTGGATCGCAATACGGGTTTCACCCATACTCTCATTTATAAAGATTTCCTTCTTCATATTGTACCTATATGTTACACGAATCTCGTCTGCTTATAGCACAAGGTGTTTCCCTGAATCTACCGACGAGGTCGTTTGTTATTTTTTTTTATTGGGGCTTAAGAAGGAAGGAAAATTTTGGCCCTGAAAAGGGTGATAAAAATCGTGTCAATTGCGTCAGAAAAAAATGATTAAAATTTGGAATCCTTCGTGTCCCGACTTGGGCGAAAATACAGGATTTCTCC
>CAWVTW010000193.1:0-2495 GCA_963933175.1 uncultured bacterium | reverse complement strand
CAATCAATGGATGTACAACATTTGGATCTTATGCTGGAGGGCCAAGTTGCCGCATTGAGTTCGGGGATATTAAAAACCGATGATGCTATCGAAGTATTGGACATCCTCTCAGCCAGTGAATTATACCGGGAAAATATGCGAAGTTTTATGCTTTATCCCATAAAAAAGGTAACTCCTTTTTTAGAAAAAAATATTATCCAGCCCCACAGTATTGCAAAAAGCAAGTTACTGTCAACCATGCTCCGAAATAATGATTTTACTCTCATTGAACAAGATGCAGATGACCAATTTCGTTTCAGGCCGCAGTTCAGAAATAGCTTTGATCTTCAAGCAGCATTACATGAAATATTAGATAAAAAAGATTACAGGAATTTAGTCGAACTGGAAAATGATTTAGTGTTGGAAATTTTTGAGGAAGTCTTTGACCACCGCAACTACACAGGTAGATCGGGAACGATGTTTTCATACGAGGGCATAGGCTCTATTTACTGGCACATGATTTCCAAGCTTCTGTTGGCAGTTCAGGAGAATTATTTTAAAGCGGTTCGTACAGATGTATCCTTAGAAAAAATAAAAAAATTGGGTCAACTTTACTATGACATTCGGGGAGGCTTGAGTGCTGCAAAAACGCCTGAAGAATATGGGGCTTTCCCTTATGACCCATATTCTCATACCCCTGCCCATTCGGGTGCCCAGCAACCGGGTATGACTGGACAAGTAAAGGAAGAAATACTGACACGATTTGGAGAGCTGGGATGTACTGTGGCTCATGGTTGTATCAGGTTTGAGCCTTATTTGTTGAAGCGCAGTGAATTCCTTACAACAAAACAGGTGTTTAAATACTATGACGTATTTCATCAGAAGCAGGAACTCACTATTTTAGAAAACCAATTGGCATATACGTTTTGTCAGGTACCTGTTATTTATACGTTGTCGGATAAGGACAACCATATTCTTCTTGAAAATTCGGATGGTTTAAAGGTTGAACTGGATGGCAATGGGTTGGACGAAAAACAAAGCAATCCTATTTTTAACCGTGATGGTAAAATAGTTAAAATCGAAGTTTTTATGCAAAATAATGTTTTATTTAATATTTAATAATGGAATAAAAATGAATCATCGTATGGTAATATTTTTAATAATCTTTATGAGCTTTGGTCATGCTCAGGTTGGAGATGTCATTTGGGAAGAGAATTTTGACAATCTGGATAACTGGATGAAGATTACAGGAAATGGATCTTGGGGATGGGGCAATGGAGAATTAGAATTTTACCAGGAAGAAAATGTCGAGATAGCTGAAGTCCCCGATGAGCCGGGTAATAATGCCCTGCACATAACAGCCATGGAAGAATCCGGTCCTGGTATTGTTGACCAATGGGGGAATCCGTTAAACTATACATCGGGAAAGGTGACCACAAAAGCCAAAATAGCTATTAAGTATGGTGTGATTGAGACAAGAGTAAGAGTGCCAGACCTTGATCTTGGAGGATGGCCTGCAGTATGGCTGCTTGGAACATCAAATCTCAATTGGCCTCGTTGTGGCGAACTCGATATGATGGAAATGGGATCTAGCCAAGCTTTCAGAGATTTACACGATGAACACAACGGCGGTAATAATTTAAACAATTCAACCGTTAATCAAGTAATTGGGGCAAACGCTATTTTTTATTCAGATGATGCTGTGGTCCCAGAAAATCCGTCTGGTGCCGCCAGTATTTCCTGGGATCCGGATGACGATTATTGTAGGCCTTATTACAATCATGATATACCGCTAAATGACAGATTTCTCACCTATCGCATATATTGGGATGCGGATAGCATCCGGTTTACAGTAATCGATAATGAAGTAGAATATGATCTTTACACTGACCCATTACCCATTGACAGTGTTTCTGCTGAATTTCAACAACCATTTTATTTAATAGCAAACCTAGCTATAGGCGGAGCATTTACAGATGCAGTTTATATTGGTGGAAGCGGATTACCGATTTCTATGCCTTTCCTTGCTCATATGTATGTTGACTACATTAAAGTGATGGAATGGAACGGGCAGGGGGAAGTTCATATCGGGCCGCCCACTTTCCAGGGAGGTACCTTTGGTCTCTTTACGGACACAACTCCGATTGATAACGGTTTGGTAGCTGGTGACGATGCGGAAATCTATGTCTGGGAAGGCACCTTAAGCGAAGGCAGTATTCCACCCTATGAAGGTGAAAATGGCATATCATGGCAAACTACCGGATTAGGCTGGTTTGGCGCAGGGATCATGTCCATTCAGCCAGTTAACCTATTAAATTTTGAAGAAGGGCATTTAAAATTCATGATCAAAATCCCGGCAAATATTTCATTCCAAATTGGTATTATAGATGCCTGGGGCAATCAATCCTATGTTGACTTTCCTGGCAACCAGACTACATACGGACTCGTCAGGGATGGCAATTGGGGACAGGCATCAATCCCAGTGAGTGATATCCGAGGAGAATTTATTGATTTAA
>CAWVTW010000192.1:0-2500 GCA_963933175.1 uncultured bacterium | reverse complement strand
TCCGGTCCAATTCCGGGATAATCCAGACCGGCAGAAATGGAATGGGGGAGCGTTACTTGCCCATCGTCATTCTGGAGTAAAGTGCTGGCAGCTCCATGCAACACACCAAAATCTCCTTTTGATAAAGTGGCTGCATGCTCGCCACTTTCCAATCCTTTTCCAGCTGCTTCTACACCTACCATTTTTATATCATCTTTGATAAAAGGGTAAAATAAGCCCATGGCATTTGAGCCACCGCCGATGCAAGCCACCAGCCGGTTTGGTAATGCTTTTCCCGATTGTTTCACAAATTGTACTTTTGCTTCCTTACCAATGATGGATTGAAAATCCCGCACCAGCATGGGATAAGGATGGGGGCCTACTGTTGAGCCGATTAAATAATATGTGGATTCAACATTCGTAACCCAATCTCGAATTGCCTCGTTGGTGGCATCTTTCAATGTCATGCTTCCAGACGAAACGGGACGAACTTCAGCGCCCAATAAATTCATACGAAATACATTGAGTTTTTGCCGACGAATGTCTTCTTCTCCCATATAAACAATACACTCTAATCCAAACAATGCAGATACAGTTGCTGTGGCAACGCCATGTTGACCTGCGCCAGTTTCCGCAATAATTCGCTTTTTCCCCATGCGTCTTGCTAACAAAATTTGACCAAGTGCATTGTTGATTTTATGTGCCCCGGTATGGTTCAAATCTTCCCGCTTGAGCCATACGTTGAATCCTAATTCTTCTGATATTTGTGTAGCAAAATAAAGTGCTGTTTCACGTCCGGAATAATGCTTCAGTAGGCCATTTAATTCATCTTGAAATAATTCATCTTGTTTTGCGATTGTGTAATAATGCTCAAGTTCTTCCAAAGCAGGAATGAGCGTTTCCGGTACAAACTTGCCCCCGAACTTTTCAAAGTGTCCCCGTTCATCTGGTAAATTGTAATTTTTAAATTGTTTATCCAAAATGAAACCCTGACGTGTTTGTGTCTTTGAGATTTTTAAAAAGTAAATTAATTTTTTGGTGGTCTTTCTTTCCAGGTGATATTTCAACACCACTATTTACATCAATCGCCGCTGGATTTACAGAATCAATCGCATCTAAAATATTATCCGGGTTGAGCCCGCCGGAAAGAATAATGGGGGTTTCTAATTTACCATTTAATAATGACCAATCGAATGTCTCTCCCGTTCCACCATATTGTTTAGTAGAAAAAGTATCTAACAAAAATCCGGCCACATTATATTGGTCCATGACAGATAAACTTGCTTTATCCTTAATCCGCAAAGCTTTTAAAACAGGCACTTCAAATTGCTTGCAAAATCCTGGTGTTTCATCACCATGTAGTTGAATAATATTTAAGGAAACGGAACGAATTGCTTCTTCAATAAATGCTTTGTCGTGGTTAACAAAGACGCCAACTTTTGAAATGTCATTTGACAGATGTCTAGAAATAAATTTTGCATCTTCAATAGAAATGGCCCGGGAACTTTTTTCATAAAAAATAAAACCGATGGCGGAAGCACCATGAACGGCCGCTGCTTGTGCATCTGACAAGTTTGTGATACCACAAATCTTTGTTGGAATCATGAAAGCCTCCCAAGTAATTCTTCTAATGCTTTCCCCGGATTGCCGGTTTTCATGAGCGATGTCCCAATAAGTGCTGCATCATAGCCCAAATCTGAAACGTATTTTAAATCATCAGAAGTGTGAATCCCACTTTCTGCAACTCTCACAGAATTTGATGGTAAAGATGAAATCATTTTTTCAAAATACGTAATGTCAGTTGCCATTGTTTTGAGATTTCGACAGTTGATACCTACAATTTCTGGATTCAATGCAGAAATAAATTCAGCGTGTTTTTCATCGTGGAATTCTACGAGAAATTCCAATCCTGCCATTTTCCCGATATTCATTAATTGCTGCAGTGAATCTTGATCCAGCGCATCGGCAATGAGTAAAAAGGCATCTCCATTATAATGAATTGTTTCCGATATTTGCTTTTGATCAATAATAAAATCTTTACGAATTACGGGAATAGAAACCGCATCTCGGACAGATTTGAGAATATCCAAACTGCCTCCAAAAAAGGATTGATCTGTGAGTACAGAAATGGCCGCCGCACCTGCCGATTCATAATCTTTAGCAATTTGAGCAGGATCAGCATAAGGGGATATTTCACCTTCACTTGGAGATTTCATTTTAATCTCCGCAATAACAGAAATTCCCGGTTTGGAAAGAGCATCTTTAAGGCTGCGAATTTGACCAATCATTTCTCCAAATTCCATATCTTCGATTTGTTGAATTTCCTGACGTTTCACGTTTAATATTTTTTCTAAAATATTCATCCAACCAATTGGTTTAATATGTTAAGCGCTACGCCTGAATCCACGGAAATTTTTGCAGATTCCAATCCATCTTTTAAGGTTTCAGCTTGTCCACCCACAACGATCCCGGCGGCGGCATTGAGCAAAACAATATCTCGTTTTGGTCCTTTTTCGCCATT
>CAWVTW010000191.1:0-2502 GCA_963933175.1 uncultured bacterium | reverse complement strand
TGGGTTGACAATTTTTACGCAGACTCAATGTACCATTACCAGAAGATTATGATGAATATTTGGCAGTCAACAAATACAGATTGGGTTGGACAATTTGATTCTGATATTTTACCTGTCTATGCCTTTTATGATTGGGTAAAATATCATGCCTATGTCCCCGGTTCCGGAAATACAGGCACGGATAATAATTTCATCCAATTATGGGAAGATAATTTTGATTTCTATGATACGGCACGCTGGACCAAAGCGACACACACCTGGAATGGGAATAATGCTGATTTCATTCATGATAATGTTGTATTTCAATCTGGTTATATGATTCTATGTCTTACAACTCCAAGCAATACGGGTTATAGTGGCGAACCTCTCTCAATTGAAACGAATAACGTTCCATTAACTTTTAGTTTGGGGAATGCATATCCAAATCCTTTTAACAATAATGTTGTTTTACCCATCTCACTTCAGGAACCGGGGGATGTGCATTATTCAATTTATGATATTCGGGGACACCTGATCAGTTCAGGAGTAAATAGATTTTTAGATAGAGGTAAAAAGAATATTTATTGGGATGGCACTGACAGAGACGGGAAATCGGTCTCTGCGGGCACTTACTTTTTAAAAGTGAAAAACGAAGATGCATCAATAACTAAAAAAATTGTTTACCTGAAATAATGAAAATAATTAGGACACATCTGACCTTAATGCTATTGGCCACAACACTGGGCTGCACGGAAGACGTAGAAAAAAATGATGGTATCATTGATGAAGAAGGGATTGAAGTTTCACAGTGGGAACAGGTTTGGGCAGATGAGTTTGATGGTGAAACAATTGATGAGTCGAAGTGGAATAAACTTCGGTGGCGGCCAGGCTGGGTCAACAATGAACAGCAGGCCTATACAGAACGTGACACCAATTTATATCTTGATGATGGGAACCTTGTTATCCAGGGCCTGATCGAGCCTGGATATTATGGGACTGACTATACAGGAACAGCCTACAATTCAGATTATACATCGGGAAGAATGAATACCGATGATAAAGTTTCTTGGACATATGGGCGTTTTGATATCCGGGCAAAACTACCTAAAGGTAAAGGTTCCTGGCCTGCCATTTGGATGCTGGGTGAAAATATCTCTACAGTTGGCTGGCCAAATTGCGGGGAGATCGATATCATGGAACATGTGGGTTTTGATGATGGGCGAATCCATGCATCTATTCACACAGAAGATTATAACCACATGAATAATACTCAAAAGTCTGGATCCACATTTACAGAAACAGCGACGGACTCTTTTCATATCTATTCTTTGGAGTGGTCTCCAACCTATTTACGTTATTTAATAGATAATGAATCTTATTTTTTCGTATACAATGCCAGCAATGGGGATGTGGCAAAATGGCCCTTTGATGAGCCTCAATATATTATTTTGAACCTGGCTATTGGCGGAGACTGGGGCGCAGCCCAGGGAATTGATCCCAGTGCATTCCCCATGAAAATGCTGGTGGATTATGTCCGGGTTTATAAGATGTCCGAAAATTTCAATGATGTTCAGGTTACATTTCAAGTTGATATGAAGAATGAAACTGTAAATGGAACAGGTGTATGGCTCTCTGGTGGGAGTATCAGTTCTGGACAGCCAGGTGGTTTACAGATGCAGCCCGTAGATGATACAAACATCTGGGAAACCACATTGGCACTGCCACCGAATTCAAGTTATACGTATAAATTTAGGAACGGTTTTTATCCAGAGACTTGGTCAGGAGGATGGGAATCCTTATCTGGCGACTGTGGCACGGGGCAGCATAATGACAGATCTCTCTCAGTTGGTATCTCAGATACAACTTTGCAGGCAGTCTGTTTTGGAGAGTGTATAAAATGCGCAGAATAGTATTAGGTTTTTTATTATTTAACATTGGATTTTCTCAAGGTTTTCTCCACGTGGAGAATGGGCAGATCATGGAAGGTAACGGCGAACCTATATTGCTAAGAGGATTTGGATTGGGAGGCTGGCTTGTCCCAGAAGGATATATGTTGCATAATCAGGCTTGGATAGATGGTTTTGAATCACCAACAGAGATTGAAGAACATGTAGAGTCACTTGTTGGTCCTGAGATAGCCGCAGAATTCTGGGCTCTTTATAGAGATAATTATGTAGCCCAAGTAGACATAGACCAGATTGCGGAATGGGGCTTTAATCACATAAGAATACCTTTTCATTATAAACAGTTTTACAATTCTTCCGATATGATGCCGATAGGTTATTCAATCGTGGATTCGCTTTTATCTTGGTGTGAGCCATACAATATGTATATCATTTTGGATATGCACTGTGCCCCAGGCGGTCAAAATGGAGGCCCTATTAGTGATAGTGATGGGACTGCTCGATTATGGCTTGAAGAAGAGAACAAAGCTCTCACAATTCAAATTTGGAGCGAAATAGCTGGCTATTATTCTGAAGAGGAATTGATAGGAGGATATGATCTGATTAATGAGCCTGTGCT
>CAWVTW010000190.1:0-2535 GCA_963933175.1 uncultured bacterium | reverse complement strand
AAATAAGACTAAATTCATAATCATTAATCACGGCTCCATTAACGTGATGCCCTAAACAAAAAAAGAATAAAACAATTATGAATACACCTCAATTATTAATTAATAATGCAAAACAGTACCCCAATGAACCTGCTATATCTATCAAAGATGCAAACGGGGATTGGAAAACAGATAATTGGACTGAATTTCTCGATTATACCATGGAGATCTCAAAATCTCTTATATCTTTGGGGATACAGCCTAATGAAAAAATTAGTATTTACAGCTATAACAGGAAGGAATGGTATGGATGTTATTTAGCTGCTCAAATGTCAAATGTTGTGGGAGTAGGTGTTTATCATACTTGTTCTTCAGATGAAGTGGAATGGGTAGTCGGAAATTCAGAATCGAGAATTGTTTTTGTTGGAAATAATCCAGGTGATAATGATGATGTGGAAAAAATGCCCAACCACCGGTTGCTCAATGTCATTGATAAATTAAATCAAGTTGATGTTGTTGTTATGATGGATGGGATTGATACATTAGATCATGATAAAGCCATTTCATGGGAAGAATTTATTGCAAAAGGAGAAACTATTGATGAGTCAGAAGTTCTTGAGCGAGTCGATGCAATTAAACCGGAAGATACTTCCTGCCTGATCTATACATCTGGAACAACCGGAAATCCAAAAGGTGTAGAACTGACG
This sequence comes from uncultured bacterium, assembly GCA_963933175.1. Classification (GTDB taxonomy): domain Bacteria; phylum Fidelibacterota; class Marinisomatia; order Marinisomatales; family UBA1611. The sequence continues at coordinate 1,849 of CAWVTW010000190.1, read as the reverse complement.
CATAAAAATTGGAACTTTGAACTGGACTCTGTTGAAGAAACGTTCCAATTTGCACAGGGGGAGAGGTATGTGTCATGGTTGCCATTGGCCCATGTGTTTGGGCAATTGGTAGACAATCATTATTGGATTCGAAACGCTATGCATCTTCATGTGGTTAATAGTCCCTTATTTGTGGTGGATTATGCCAAAGAAGTAAAGCCGCATCTTTTTATTGGTGTACCCAGAATTTATGAGAAGATCTATTCGAATTTAAAAGCAGCAATTGACGGCAAAGCTATTCTAAAGATTGGTTTAAAAATACCGGGTCTTTCAAATGTTTTTAAGAAAAAACTCAAGGAAGCTACAGGTTTTTCTGAGACTCGATTTGCAATATCGGGTGCCGCACCTATTAACCCTGATATACTCACTCTATTTCAATTTTTGGGTATCCCCTTATTTGAAGGATATGGTATGACTGAAAATACTGCCGGTGCTTCCATAAATTATGAAGGGAATAATAAGATAGGAACAGTTGGAAAAGCCATGCCTGGTACAGAAATGAAAATAGCGGAAGATGGTGAGATTCTAATTCGTGGTGATCATGTCATGAAGGGTTACTATAATAATCCCAGTGCTACGGCAGAAACAATTATTGATGGTTGGCTGTACACCGGTGATGTGGGCAAGATTGACTCGGATGGATATATCAGTATAACAGGCCGCAAAAAGGAGATTTATGTGAGTTCTGGTGGAAAAAACATAGCTCCCCTTGTCATTGAAGAAACTATGAAATCCATACCTCTGTTATCACAATGTTTTCTAGTGGGAGATGGGCGAAAATATTGTTCGGCACTTTTTACTTTAGATGTGGGTGCTATTTTACGCGATAAGATTGGTGTAGAAGCTCATATAATTCCGAAAGATCCGGGCGAACAATTATCTATGCTGGAAGAAAAAGGACATTCACTACCGGATTTTACGGATAGTGAAGAAGTAAAATCAGAGATTCAACTTTTAGTAAATGAATTGAACGGTCGATTCTCCAATCCAGAACAATTAAAGAATTTTTCGATCCTACCACGTGATTTTACCATAGATGATGGTGAATTGACACCAACTCTAAAGATCAGGCGAAAACAGATCAGAGAGAATTGGGCAGATGTGATCGAGTCCATGTATTCTGACTGATAATGAATAAAATATCATTTTTAGGCTGTGGATCCTGGGGTGGTGCCTTGGGATTGGTTTTAGCTAATAAAGCAATGCATGTGACCATGTGGCATCGAAGTCCTAAAGTTGTAAAATCACTTACTGAAACCAGAGTACATTACCTAGTCTCTTCTCTTACTTTTCCAGACTCTGTATCATTCACATCATCTTTAGAAGGTGCAATCTCAGGCGCTGATACTGTTATCATCGCTGTTCCGTCTCAATCCATTCGAGAATTATTACAATCTAGCAAGGATCTATTTAATAGTGCTCAAACTATTGTCAATGTTTCAAAAGGGATTGAGATTGATACTTTAATGACGGTAAGTGAAGTAATCATTGATGTTTTGGGAGATAGTTTTACTAAAGTTGTAACCCTATCTGGTCCAAGTCATGCAGAAGAAGTGATCCAAGGACACCCTACTACTTTGGTATCTGCATCAACAAATTCAGATGCAGCAAAAGATGTACAATCCATTTTTTCTAATAATGTATTACGCACTTATGCAAATTCTGATATAAGGGGAGTAGAGCTTGGAGGATCAATGAAAAATGTGATCGCCATTGCTGCAGGAATTTGCGATGGAATAGGTTTTGGTGATAACACGAAAGCTGCTCTCCTAACGCGAGGAATGGCTGAAATATCACGGTTGGGTACAGC
>CAWVTW010000189.1:0-2549 GCA_963933175.1 uncultured bacterium | reverse complement strand
TTTAATTCAATGGCAATGGGTGTAGGAAGGGCTGAAATTTCCACGGTGGTTCGGCAGGGCTCATTATCCTTAAAGTATTCTGCGTAAATGCGGTTGTAAGTATCGAAATCCCTCTGCATGTTCGTAAGAAAAACAGTCACATCCACAAGATTCTCCCAATGGCTGCCTGACGCTTCCAAAATAATTTTTACATTTTCAAATACCGAGTGGCATTGGGTTTCTATGTCATGCCCTACAGCATTCCCTTGCCCATCTACCATCACTCCGGGAATCACTTTCGTCCCTGGCCTTCTAGGACCTACGCCTGACAAAAACAGGAGATTGCCCACACGTCTTGCATGAGGATATAACCCTACCGGTTCCGGTGCTTTTTCTGTATTTATTTTTTCATTCATTGGTTTGATTCCCTGATCATTTGCAATTCATTCCAGGTATCTTTGGTGGCAGCTAATCGTTTCACCACACCATTTTTTAGAATAGATGTTTTAAAAATTTCATCTACATCGTTTACACTCACTCTCGTATACCAAATATTATCCGGGTAAATTACAACTGCTGCACCCAATTCGCAGACATCCAGACATCCGGTTTTATTGGCGCGGACTTTTCCCTTTAACCCATGCTGATTAATAAGTTTTACGAATTTCATGCGGATGTCTTTTCCACCACAGCGTGTACAATCACCTTTGGGATTATTTTCATCACGTTCATTGATGCAAATAAAAATGTGTTTGTCGTATTTTGGTGCCATCATATTGTACAAATATTTTTGGGTTCAGTGAAAAACCGTAGCGCTTCATCGCCCCCTTCTCTTCCCAATCCAGATTGTTTCATTCCCCCAAATGGTGTGCGAAGATCTCGTACTAGCCAGCAATTTACCCAAATTACACCTGCATCAATTTGAGATGATACGCGGTTTGCTTTTTCTTTATCTCCTGTCCAGATTGTAGCTGATAAACCATACTCTGTTTCGTTGGCAAGTTGAATTGCTTCATGTTCCGATTGAATGGATTGTAAAGTTACTATCGGACCAAAAATCTCTTCCTGATTGATTCGACAAGAATTATTCAACCCTTCGATAATTGTGGGCTCAACAAACCAACCAGTTTCACATCTCCCATTTATTTTAATTAGTTTACCTCCAACTAATACTTTTCCACCTTCTTGTTTTGCAATTTCCATGTAACTCAATACTTTCTCATAATGTCCTTTGGATGATAAGGCACCAAATTGAGTTCCTTCTTTAGATGGATCACCAATTTTCAATTCTGAAACTCGTTGAACAAAATCAATCTTGAATTTTTCGTAAATGGATTCCTCCACCAAAATCCTAGAACTACATAGGCAAATTTGCCCTTGATTTGAAAATGATGAGCGAACCACAGTTTCTAGCATGTTATCATAATCGCAATCAGCGAAAATGACAGCTGGATTTTTACCGCCCATTTCCAAAGACAGTTTTTTAAAGGATGATGCTGTTTTTTTAGCGATCAATTTTCCGGTAGCAGTTCCACCAGTAAATGAAATGGCTTTAATGCCTCGATGACCCACCAAAGCATCCCCGGCGGTGCTCCCCTGTCCATGAATGATATTAAGTACACCTACGGGGAATCCAGCATCCCGGCATATTTCACTCAATTTGAATGCAGTGTAAGGTGTGATTTCCGATGGTTTTGCCACAACAGTATTGCCAGCAATGAGCGCTGGAGCAATCTTCCAGGTAAATAAGTAAAGGGGAAGGTTCCAGGGAGAAATACAGCCCACTACCCCCAATGGTGAACGAATTAATTTATTTTGAGAGTGATCACTATTCAACTCTGATTCAAATTGAAACGTAAGCCCGAATTCTGCAAAGAAACGAAAGTTGGAAACCGCACGGGGAATATCAACGGATCTGGCCAGAGATATAGGTTTACCTGTATCTCGTGATTCATATTCAGCAAATTCATCTAACCGAGATTCAATTCCGTCGGCAATCTTTTTTAAATAGCCTGCTCTTTCTTCAACGGAAATTCCTGACCAATACTTAAAAGCAGATTGCGCAGATTGGTAAGCATTTTCAACATCAATAGAATTGGAATCGGCAACATTGGAATATATCAACCCGGTTGCCGGTTCATAAACATCCAAATACTGATTAGAATTTGGTGGAACGAATTCGCCATTAATAAAATTGTTAATTGAAATCATTCAATAAATTCCAACTTAATATCCACCGCGGAAGCCTGTGTCGTTATGGCGCTCATGGAAACGGCATCAATTCCTGTCCAAGCATAGGATTCCAATGTGTCATAATTGATCCCGCCGCTGGCTTCGACAAAGATTGTTTCACCATTTGGATGACTACGAATAATAGTGACTGCATCTTGCACAAGTTTAGGACTCATATTATCCAAAAGGAAACCATCCACATCCATGTCCAATCCTTCTCGGAGTTGATCCAGTGTATCCACTTCCAATTCGATAGGCAGATTATTCCTATTTTGTTCACGAGATAATTCGACGGCTGCTTTTACACTTCCAGCAACTTGAAGGTGATTATCTTTAAT
>CAWVTW010000188.1:0-2550 GCA_963933175.1 uncultured bacterium | reverse complement strand
ATCATCATCGACAATTGGGACATGACGGAAACCACCAATATGCATTTTATTTAATGCGTATGCCAAAGGGTCTTCGGGTGACAAATATTCTGGACTCTCAGTCATAAACTCTTCTACAGTAACAAGATCCAGATCAAAGCCTTTCCCCGTAACTTTAAGTAAAATATCCCGTTCTGTAAGAATACCAGTTAAAGATTCATTATCAACAACCAAAAGGCAATTTTGTTTTTTCTGCTGAAGTTGTTTAAGGGCATTTTTCATGCTAGTGCCAATTTCAGCAGTTAGAGGTGCAACCAAACCAAAAGTTGAAATAGGAGCCTGAATACGAACCGCTTCTTTCATTTCTGGTTCATCATTAGTTGTCTCGAGACCTTCTACCCATAGGTCTTCATCTTCAGAATCAATATGAAAATCAAAATACATGATTAGGAATATATAAGGTCAATAGATTAAAACCAACACTCTTAATCATTATTTGGTTCTGGTTCTACGATGACGGCGGTCCCGTAGGCTAAAAATTCTGCCATACCGGACATTATAGTTGATGTGGTAAAGCGCATACAAACAATAGCATTTGCACCTAATTCATCTGCCTCTGTTTTCATGCGATCTAATGCTTGTTCCCTCGATTCTGCGAGCATTTTTGTATATTCATGTACTTCTCCGCCAACAATATTTCGAAGTCCAGCTAAAATATCAGTCCCTATATGGCGAGCTCTAATGGTACTTCCCTGCACCATGCCTATAGTACGTATTATGTGATATTCTTCTAATTGGTCTTGTGTTGTAATCAGCATGGTTTATTTGTCTATTTTACTTGAATAATATTTATCTTCCTTATTCGTAAATCGATCAACTAATACCAGAATAAATAATGATGCAATGCCAGTTATAAATGAAGTTTTTATCCAAAGTTCCGATGACTGAAATATATCAACATAAAGGTTCAAGATCTGAATAATAAAGAGCCCCAAGCCAGCATAACCTATAATTCTTAATAAAAGCCTGATAATATTCATAATCCAAAGTTACACTGTAAAAGCTTTAAAAATAGAAAAAAGTCGAGATGGGGAGATTTGGATTCCCCAACTCATCGTTCCGAACCACGCGCGCTAACCGGGCTGCGCCACACCCCGAATGATCATAGTAATATTTTTATAACTACAAAACCACCGATTAATAGTGCAGTGAACCCAATCGCCAGAAGATTGAAATATTTTTCAATGAATTCACGAATGGGGTCACCATACTTATTAATTAATGCTGCGACCAGGAAAAATCGGGTACTTCTACTTATAACACTAGCAAATATAAATAAGGGAAAATTGACGTGAAATGCACCAGCACTGATTGTAAACAGTTTGAATGGAATTGGTGTAAATCCGGCTGTAAAGACTATCATAAAATTATATTCATCGTACAACGCTTTTATTTTCTCGAAACCTTCATGAGAAAACCCAGGTATATGATCAAAAAATAATTGAGCAAAATCGGAAAATGAGCCAGTTGTTGTCCACCATGCCCACTGTCCTATTCCATAACCGATAGCAGCACCTATGATTGATCCTATACTACAGATCAAGGCAAATTTGAATGCTTTTTCACGTTTTCCCAATGCAAGAGGGATAAGTAATACATCTGGTGGGATTGGGAAGAAAGATGCCTCTGCCGTTGAAATAAGCCCTAGCGCCGCAGGACCGGATGGTTTCTCAGCCCATGATAAAACCCAATTGTATAATTCCTTAATGTAATTCATGGAAGTTATTTTGTGTAGAAGACACCAATTGCAGACATGATCTCACGTTGAAAAGTCATTCCTCCTGGACGATTCAGTAACCGACTGTCAGCCACCATTGCACTGGATCCACCACCATCCAAATTTAATGCTTCAATACAATGAAACTGTTTCATCATGATTGCCAATTCTTCTAAATATACACCACGACTATCTGGCTGTCTCCCATCAACAACCATTAAAATAAGTTCATTTTCTTTTGTATATCCTATAGCGGAACGCGGCTGTATACCAGCAATAGGTGTATTGAAAAATACTTCTTCTTCTACAGTAACATCGATAATTCCGTTGGTAATTAAAACGGGTCCTGCATGAATCGCATCTCTCACATCCCAATATTCTGCTTGAGTAAATGGAAGAGAATCTTTTGGTAATCCAGGTCGATTTTGAAGTGGTTCTTTCCATTCAAAGATGGAATCATTTTTTGTTGAGCACCATGCAATGTCTACTGTTCCATCGTTCTTTATTCCAAAAGCACCGCGATTGGTGAAATATCTAGAATGGTCCCTTATGACTGATGGACTAGCAGGCTCTTCCAACTTTCCATTTGTTTTTAGCAAACCTACATGTTGTGTGGGGTTATTACCCATCAAAAAATACCCGCCATTCAATACAATTCGTGCACCTGATTGTTCCAGGAAATCAAGCGGAGTTTCTTTGCGATCTCTATCTGTGGATGAGAGAATACTTGCTGAAATGTAATCTAGGGATAAATCAACCTTTGCTACCCAGGCTTTTAGGGGCATGCTTTTATT
>CAWVTW010000187.1:0-2554 GCA_963933175.1 uncultured bacterium | reverse complement strand
AAACTTAATTGAAAAAACAATAATAAATAGTACACTAAAATGGGTTTTAAACAATGGAGATAGAATGAAACACGTGATTACTTTAATGCTTTTATTATCTTATATAACAGCAACAGACATTGACAGTTCTTATTCTTTGAAATGGAACAATGAACCTTGGGGAGCCGGTGGTTTATTCCCTGCTGGTCCGCCTTGGAGTATGGTGGGGCCTTATGATTTTGATGGCGACGATTTTGGTGATTTTATTGTATCCAGTTCATATACTGGAGAATACTGCAATGGTGTTTATCACTATGAAGCTGCGGGTGATGACTCAATTGGGCTTCAGTGGGTTCATACATTTTATGATCTAAGTTGTTCCTATGATAATTTTTCCAGTGTGGCAGTAGGTGATTTGGATGGTGATAGTTATATGGAAATTCTTTCTTTATCAGATACTGAGCCAGGAGTACCTAGCCAAAATGGTTTTCAAGTATTTGAATGGGATCCAGATTCGTTATCATTTTTATCAACACCAACGGCGACATGGGACATGGGCTTGGATAGCGTGTGGGAAGCGGGCCAAATCCTGGTGGCAGAATTGGATGGTGATGCCAATCCTGAGGTTATTGTTTCTGTGATGGATGGACCATGGGGTGCAACCGGAAGTAGTCGGTTAATGATATTTGAATTAGAAAACAGCGACTACAGTGACCCGACATGGGTAGTTGAATACGAAGATGCTGTGTGGACAAATTGGAGTGGGTATAATATTTCAGTCGGTGATTTGGATCAAGACGGACTCATGGAGATTTACATCATTGGCTATGAATATTACCATATCATTGTTTATGAAAGTACAGGTGAAGATGCTTATGAATATCAGACCGATTTTTATGTGAGCACTAATGCCTACGAACGAGGAAACCAGAGTATGGTTATCACAGACATAAACGGAGATGGTACGAATGAATTATTTGCCGTGACTTCCGGAACAAATACTTTGACAGGCAACTTGCTTACGCCCGGTTATTTTTATGCAATAGAAGGTGTTGATGATGTGAGCCAATTGTCTTTTGATAATTTCCATTATTTTACCAGTTATCCCGGTGGATTAAGGGAGTTAAAACTGGGAGATGCGGACGGTGATGGAAATCCAAACCTTTATATTGCAGGCCATTACAATGAAGCTGTGTATGATTGGGAGTGGGTGGATGGTGATCCATTCGGCGTAACAAGCTATACAGAACATGTTATTTTTATGGATGACACAACCGATGACTATACGCCTGGAAGCGACCAGGGGAGGCTTCGGGTGGCCAAATTATTTTCCGGCGATATTGACAATGATGGCAATGGAGATCTTGTTTTTACATCGGCCAGTTTTGCTGCAGACAAACCCCATATTTTCATGATCGAGCATGATGAAGAATTAAGCAAGGAAGAGGAACCACAAATTCCATCCCAGTTTAACATGAGCCAGAATTACCCGAATCCCTTTAACCCGTCAACTCAGTTCAGTTATACTTTGCCAGAGTCAGGCAATATTGAATTAGCTATTTATGATATTACGGGGAAAATAGTTTACAAGTTTCATGATGGATTTCAGCGAGCGGGAAACCATAATATACTTTGGACCGGTGTTGACCAAAATCAAAAAACTGTACCCAGCGGTATTTATTTCTGTCAATTAAAAATGGAATCAAACACGGTCACAAAAAAAATGGTTATGACAAAATAACCAATTTGTTATTTCACAACTGCATTGATCAACTTGTGCATAGCCATCCAGGAGTCCAATGCCGGAATATCATAAATATTCCAACCTGTAAAGACGGCCACAATATTCAACTCTGGAATAACGAGCATTCTTTGTCCACCTAAACCAGATGCAAGCATGGTAATCTGATTTTCACCATAGGGGAGGAGCCACCACTGGTATCCGTATTTGAACGCAGGCCATAAAGTATTAAAATATTTTTCTGTGTTGAGTTTTACCCAATTCTCAGGCAAGATTTGTTCACCATTCCAATTACCATTGTTTAAATACAAGTAGCCGAACTTGGCCAAATCTCTTGGTATAAGATACAGACCGCCTTCTGCATCGGTAAGCCCTGAAGGTATATGTTTCCAGAAATAATCCTGAATCCCGATTTTATCAAATAAATGTTTTTCTATATAAAGCGCTAAGTCTTGCCCGGTTGCTTTCTTTATAATATGTGCAAGTAGCATGGTAGCTCCGCTGCTGTATTCCCATTTTTCACCGGGATCAAACGCCATAGGCTGTTCAACAACGAATTTTACCCAATCATCAGTGGCTTCCATTTTGACACAAGTGCTGCTTGTATCTGTGTAGGGCATGGACAATTCATCCCAGAGAATTCCGGTCGTCATGGTGAGCACATCTTTGATGGTCATGGCATCCCGCCTGATGTTTGGAGTGACCGATTCATATTCGTCCATATACTCCATGACTTTTTCATTGACGCTGGGAATCTGCCCCTTTTTGATTGCTATGCCAATGGCCGCCGCCGTGAAGCTTTTGCTTACGGATTGCATCGTATGGAGTTTTGTC
>CAWVTW010000186.1:0-2559 GCA_963933175.1 uncultured bacterium | reverse complement strand
AATTCCTTCACCTGATGATAGTCTACTAATGGATCACCTACGTGTCTACCACTGAACAATTTAGGAAATAACCGCAATAATTTGAATCGACCGGCCTTCCGAGCAATGATCAAATCGATTAACCCGTCGTTAAGTTGAGCTAAGGGCGCCATCATCATTCCTTTTCCTGTATGAATTGTGTTACACCCAAGAATGAACCCATAATCTCCAACAATCGTATTTCCATTGATAATTAGCTTCGCCAATCGTTGCTTCCCTTTCATCACTTCAATAATTGATGCTATATTATATCGTTGTTCGCCGAGCCAACGCATTTTTTCTGCTAAAAAGTTAATATCGGTGGGCATTCCCCAACCAACAATATTAAATCCATAAATTATTTCTCCATTTGCGTCAACTTTTGCAATATCAATGGGACGAAGACGTCCTGTGAGAATTCGCTTGGCTGCATTTTCAGGGTCAAGGCAATCCAAGTCATGCATGAATGAATTTCCAGTTCCACCTGTGACTAATCCGATAGGTATCTTCTGTTCATCGGGTCGTTTCAGCATGCCATTGATAACTTCATGCATAGTACCGTCACCGCCAATGGCACAAAAACCATCATACCCAGTAAAATCTTTTTCTCGAGCCATTTTCCGGGCATGACCGGCATATTCAGTCTCTAATATTGTCAATTCAGCACCGCCTTCATCAAAAATAGGCTTTACTCGATCAAGGATACCAATACCTTTTTTCAATCCACCATGTGGATTAACTACCATATAATATTTCTTCATTATTTTTTCTTCCTATGTTGCATGTATGCACCATCTCCCCATTCGATGACTTCAATTTTAACCTTCGTTGTTCCCTGGTTAATAAAGTCTAATTTTTTTGCAGCACCATAAGAACAATCAAGAATTCGTCCTTTAATATAGGGGCCACGATCATTGATCCTCAAGATTAGAGACTTGCTGTTAGCAAGGTTGGTTACTCGGCAAACAGTACCCAATGGTAATGTTTTATGTGCTGCAGTGACGCCATACATGTCATAAACTTCACCATTTGCAGTGAGTTTTCCATGGAAATCTTCTGCATAAAATGAACTCACACCTTTCAAAACTTTCCGGTGCTTTGTTTTCCTTGATTTTTTACTGGTTTTCGTTTTGGCTGTCTTAGAAGTTTTGGACCTTACTGAAACATCATTTCCTGTTGTATATCTAGGTGAATTTGTACAACCATAAAAATAGATCAAGAACAAGATAAGAAATTGGGGTTTAAATAGCATCGACTTGACGAATCGCTTCATAAAGAACAATCCCTACGCTGGTGGCAAGATTTAAACTCCGAATATGTGGATTATCCATGGGTATGGTACAAGTATTTTTCCAATTCTCTTTTAGAAATATTTCGTTGATCCCCGAGGTTTCACTGCCGAAAACAAGATGATCTTCATCCATAAATTGCCGTGAAGTGTACGGCTCAGATGATTTGGTGGTCAATAGGTGAAATCTTTCATTTTTTACCAAATTTTTGCAATATTTCTCTAAATCTGGGAAATAGTTCCAATCAATATGATCCCAATAATCCAGCCCTGCTCTTTTCAATGTTTTATCTGATAGCTCAAAACCCAGTTTTCCTACGATATGAAGCCTTGTATTGGTTGCGCCGCATAAACGCCCTGTAGAGCCCGTATTGGGCGGAATTTGTGGCTCCAGCAATACAATCGTGAACATTATAATTGTTTGTTAATCTTGGGGATACAGTAGGGATCTAGAACCAGTGCAGTGGCCAAACCAAACAATGAAGCGCCATTTTCCTTAGCAGCATCAATGTGGTGAATTTTGGAAATACCGCCTGTTGCCATAATTGGAATATCAAATTCTGAAAATAATTTCACCATTTCCAGAGTTCGATCAAAAAGTGCAGGGCCGGAAAATCCTCCACCATCTTTTACGAAATATTTCGCTTTCACACCTACATCAATTGAGTTTTTATATTGTGTATTTCCCGCATTGATGAACACTTGATTTATACCTGAACAAATTTCTCCTATATGACTTAGTGTCTGATTTGGAAGATCAGGGGAAACTTTTACAGAAATTGGTTTCTGCATATTTAACCTTAATTTATTCAGAAGTTTTTCTAGTTCTAAAGGATCATCCCCGATCGTTTGTCCATTTTTTGTATTTGGACAACTGACATTAAGTTCATAGAAATAAGGAATAGATTTATTTTCCAATGCGCTTTCAATATGATTAACACTCTCAATATATTCAAATATTGAATCTCCTCCAATGCTCACACCTAAGGGACGATCATAATTCCACAGAGATAAATCTGCTATTTCAGCAGCAAAAGACTCTACTCCCTTTCCCGGTAATCCCATAGCATTCAACAATCCTTTTTCTCCGACAAGGCTAGCGTCTTGGAGACGCGGTCTTTTATTCCCCAATCGTTTGTTTTTCATAACTGTTTTAAAAATGGATCCACCAAGTCCCATTTCGAGCCAAATTTTCAGTATCTCCGTTTCCGATTTAAATGATGCGGCCACCAGTGGTGATGGGAATTCTAACC
>CAWVTW010000185.1:0-2566 GCA_963933175.1 uncultured bacterium | reverse complement strand
CCATTTTTTGTCAATTTTATTTTGGCGTTTAGTGCCAGAAAAAATGCAGTGAAATCACCGATAGGTGATGCATTTACAAAGTTGCCACCAATAGTGGCCATATTGCGGATAGGAGATGATGCCACCAATTTTAAATGGTCTTTGAGCCGTGGGAAGGCAGATTGAAAATTGTCCGATTCTAATAAGTCCGTTGTCGTTATTCCAGCACCCAATGTACAAAGACCGTTTTCAATTTCAATACAACATAAATTAGGCGTATTTGAAATTAAATCCACATTTTGATCGATTAATTGGGCATGCTTTTGGACGTAAAGGTCGGTGCCACCACCGACAAGTGTTTTGTTTTGGGGCTTAATATTTACTGGTGGTAATGCATTCAACATTTCTGGAATTTGGGCAAAATATGATGGGATAAATTGTTGTGCGATTAACCAATCCAGGGTTTCATTTTGGTCTTTATCAGAAAGTGATTCAGTGATATGTTTTGCGACTCTCTCGATAGGCTTGTATCCTGTGCACCGACAAATATTTCCATCGATTGAAGCAATGGCATCTTTATAGCTCGGCGTTGATTTTGCCAAACAAAACTGGGTGAGTGAAACAACAAACCCGGTTGTACAAAATCCGCATTGAGATCCACTTTCATCCACCATGAATTGTTGGACGGGACTTAAAGAATCCATATTAAGGCCTTCTATAGTGACTATATGCTTTCCATGGACATTACCGAGGGGCGTCAGGCAGGAAACTACTTGCCGATAATTCAATTGGGCATCGATCAATTCGCCAATGAGAACGGTGCATGCACCACAATCACCTTCCCTGCATCCTATTTTTGTCCCCATAAGTGATTTCTCATACCTCACAAAATCAAGGAGTAATGCACCTCTGGGTAGCTCCGTTTTTATGGGTTTATTATTAAGAATAAATTCAATCATTAATAATCTATTTTATTATCATTTTTCTGCCACTGGATAAATGCGGATTGTGCTTCATCTCTTAATAGCTGAATGGTAGGAAGTTTTCTTTCATTAATCGGTAGTCCCATTTCTTGATAAATGGCATTGTCATCAAAATTTATTTCTGCTGCATCTTGTTTTGTATTTGCAAAATAAATTGCTTTTAGCCTTGCCCAGTAGATTGCACCTAAACACATGGGGCACGGTTCGCAACTGCAATATATTTCACAATTGTCTAACTGAAATGAATCCAGTTTTTCACATGCATTTCGGATAGCGATTATTTCGGCATGGGCAGTCGGATCGTTAGTGCCAGTGACTTCATTTACACCGGTGGCAATCATTACTCCATTTTTTACAATGACTGCACCAAAAGGGCCGCCTTTTCCTGATTGTACATTTTCTAATGATAATCGAATGGCTTTGCGCATGAATTTTTTCTGATGTTCCATATTTCTTTAATTATTATCGTAATAGTGTTCAACTTGCTTAATCATTTCTTCTTTTTCAACATCGGGTAATAAACTGGATTTAAAGCTATTTTTAGCGAGTTGAGTAATCTGCTTCTTGGTAAGATTTAAGGCAGAAGCTATTTGGGTGTAATTCTCATTCATGTATCCACCAAAATATGCCGGATCATCTGAATTTATCGTAACCATTAATCCTGCTTCCATTAATTTCAGTAAAGGATGATCTTTCAAATTATTTACGACTTTTAATTCAAGATTAGATAATGGGCAAACCGTTAAGGGAATTTGTGTTTTAATAAGATACTTAATCAATTGTTCATCATCAAGAGAACGATTACCATGGTCAATTCTGGATACCTTCAAAAGATTAATTGCTTCCCATACATATTCGGCCGGACCCTCTTCTCCTGCATGGGCCACTGTGATGAATCCTTCGTCTCTTGCTTTAGAAAAAACACGCTGAAACTTCGATGGCGGATGTCCCATTTCAGATGAATCTAATCCCACCCCAGCGATCCAATTTTTATAAGGCAATGCTTGGTTCAATGTTTCAAATGCGGCTGCTTCATCTAAGTGTCGTAAAAAGCACATGATTAATTTGGAACTGATTCCCAGTTTTTCTTTTCCATCATCTAATGCACTGCGTATGCCTTGGATGACGGTATCAAATGAAAGGCCACGATCGGTATGTGTTTGCGGATCAAAAAATATTTCTGTATGAATTAGGTTTTGTTCGTGCACTTTGTTGAGATATGCCCAGGTTAAATCATAAAAATCTTGGACGTGTAAGAGAACGCTAGCTCCCGCATAATAAATATCCAAGAACTCCTGAAGATTATTGAAACTGTAGGCTTTTTTTAATTCATCTATCGATTTATAGTTTATAGAAATATTATTCCGGCGAGCAATTTTGAACATAAGCTCAGGTTCAAAAGTGCCTTCAATATGTAAATGAAGTTCTGCTTTGGGAATGCCTTCAATAAAATTATTTAATTGAGTATGATTCACGTGAGTTATTTTACTAGAATGAATCACAAATTTAAGGTAGGAGGTATAATTATTGCTGGATTTTCTACCAATTTAAAAATTAAGAGTGGCCCGGGCCGGAATCGAACCAGCGACACAAGGATTTTCAGT
>CAWVTW010000184.1:0-2600 GCA_963933175.1 uncultured bacterium | reverse complement strand
AATTATCAAATTCCTGGGGCCGGTGGTCCATCAAAAATGATTGCTGTTTTCTGGGATGATTTAATTGTCTCTAGCCAGGGCAGGGTTTATACTTGGTACGATGAGGAAGAAAAAAGATTTTATATTCAATGGTCCAGAGTGAGAACCTATCAAAATAATTCGACAGAAACTTTTCAGCTTATTCTACTGGATCCTGATTATTATACAACACCCACCGGTGACGGAGAATTCATGATGCAATACATGGATTTTAATAATACATCATACACATCCGGAGCGACGAATCATGGAAATTACTGTACTATAGGTACAGAAGACCACACTATGACAGTTGGACTTCAATACACATTTAATAATTCATATCATCCTGCTGCCATGGAATTGAGTGATGGTTCATCACTGCTATTTACAACCCGAGGCAGTAATATTCGTCTGAAGGGTGATCTGAATTACGATGAAAAAGTTGATATTTATGATATTCTATTATTGGTGGATTACAATCTGGGCTATGAAGATCATGTTAATGCATTCTTTGGTGATATCAATAGCGATGGATTGGTGAATGTAATGGATATGGTTGCATTAATCAGGATAGTATTAGGATACACAAACTCCTAAGCCAGGTAAAATTTCTGTATAATTATGTCTATCACACCTCTAATTGTACTGGGTTCACTAGCATTGGGATTATGCATTGCCGGTATTCTTGAATATCAATTTCATATGCGGTCTTTGGCTGCAATCTCACTCCGTATCCATGTGAATGGAACGCGGGGAAAATCTAGTGTAACACGTCTCATAGCTGCCGGGCTTCGGGAAGCCGGAATTCGCACTTTTGCTAAAACAACCGGCACTGCACCACGTGTGATTGATTCCGAAGGAAAAGACAGGATTATTCATCGTTTAAGGCTACCATCTATTGGAGAGCAAACTCGTCTATTAAGTTATTTTGCCGATGAAAAACCAGATGCTGTTGTAATGGAGTGTATGGCAGTCCAACCACAATATCAATGGATCGCAGAGCATCAGATGGTCCAATCCCATATTGGAGTTATTACCAATGTTCGTCCTGATCATTTAGATGAAATGGGCCCCACGGAAGATGATGTGGCTTATTCTTTGTGCAATACGATTCCAGTTAATGGAATACTAATTACGGGAGAAGATCAAAAGCCTGATATACTTCAGAGAGTTGCTGAACAAAATGGTACAGCATTCATTCAATCCGACGAAACATTAATAGCCCAAGAAGAATTAGATAATTTTTCCTATATGGAGCATCCTGCGAATGTGGCAGTGGCATTAGATGTATGTAAAAAAGCGGGTGTTGATAGAAAAATTGCACTTGCAGGAATGCATAAAGTTCAACCGGATTTGGGTGCATTAATTGCATGGAATTTGGACAATGGGGAAAAACGGATTCAATTTGTGAATGGAATGGCAGCTAATGATCCTGTATCTACACTTCAGATCTGGAAATTTGTTATTGACCGATACCCTGGTGAAGGAGGAACCTGTGTCTTCTTTAATTCAAGGGATGATCGTCCAATCCGCACCCGCCAAATGATTGAACTCACCCTGAAAGAGATTAAACCTGATCATTTTATTATTAGAGGAGATAAATTACAGTCAACACTTACCAGGCTTGCCAATCATTCGCCTACAACCAAAATTCAAATAATTGGATTAAATGATGATGTTGGATCCACTGTGGATATGTTAGTGGGTCTGCCTCATGATACTTTGATTTATGCTATTGGAAATCAAGTTGGTGCAGGGCAAGAGATATTAACACAAATTTCAAAATACAGGCATTATGGCTGAGATTAGTATTGGCCTGGGGATTATTTTAAGTTTGGTTCTTTCAGAGACTTTGGGAGTCACCGCTGGTGGTATCATTGTACCAGGATATATTTCACTCTATCTCCACCACCCAATTCAGGTTTTGGTCACGTTCGGTGTAGCAATTCTAGTTTGGGCTATTATTCAGGGGATGGGAAAGGTCATGTTCCTCTACGGAAAACGACGAATAGTTTTAGCGCTGATCCTGGGCTTCTTTTTTGGGTATATTTCTAGAAATTTTATTTTTATGCCTGAAGAAATTGGTTCCGTAGCTGTTATTGGAAATATTATTCCGGGTCTTATTGCAAATTGGATGGATAGACAAGGTGTTGTCCGGACCATATCTGTAGTGATCTTGACAGCAGTTTTGGTGAAGTTGGCTATTATGCTGTTATTTGGTGGAGTACTTTTTGAATAATTATAAAAAGCAGCCTTTTATCCCGGCGATCCAAAAAACTTCAACCTTGGTTGGTTTGGCTACATTGTCCTTGGTGTGTTTCATTATTTCTATCAATATGAAAACTACAGATGTGTCACCTTCTTATGAAAACAAAGTCATGGCAGCACAATTAATGAAAAAATCCATGACTGTTTTAAAAGATTCTAGGATGGAGCATGGCATTTTTATAGATATTGAAAATGATCCCAATGAAACAGGTTTAGTAGGCAGCCCCTTTAGCCTCATTACAACAGATGAAGGTGATCTGGATGCAAAGCTTACTACTCTAGACCCCAATTTTTCTGCAGCAATTGTTGAC
>CAWVTW010000183.1:0-2605 GCA_963933175.1 uncultured bacterium | reverse complement strand
CAGAATTTGGAAGAACTTAAAGAGTCTGTTTCAGAAAGCGTAGAGAAGGCAAAAAATGTTGCTTCGGAGTCTCTTGAAGATGTTAAAGAATCCACTAAAAATATTGTTGAAGAAAAAGTGGAAAAGAAGGTGAATGAGGTTTTCGGGGATTAAGTTACTTCCGCGAATGGTATCAAGATTCACTAATTTGTTACTTTAGTTTATTATTTTTTGACTCTTTGTGATCTTATACCCATAATGGCTAACAATTAAAGCAAATTACTGGCCAGCTCTGCCAATTCACTTCGTTCTCCTTTCTCCAGTCCCGGCCTTTATCTTGGCAATATCTTTTGACATTTTTCAGTTTCGCTGTTGTTTCATTTAAAAGTTATGATGTAAGATTTGATCAAGCAGATTGAACTTACCCGTTGGGGCAAACCTTTTTAAAGTTAAGAGTAAACCATATGTTTAAAAATGACCTATTAAAAAATAAAACAATTATCATCACCGGTGGTGGTACCGGGCTGGGAAAATCCATGGCAACACGATTTGGTGAATTAGGTGCGAATTTGGTGCTTACGAGCCGAAGACAGGAAGTTTTAGATGAAGCTGCCCGTGAGATCAATGATAAAACGGGAGCGGAAATATTAACAGTTTCCACAGATATTCGTCATTCGGATCAAGTAACGGAAATGGTCAAGAAGGCTGTGGATAAATTCGGAAAAATTGATTGTCTTCTTAATAACGCTGCCGGGAATTTTATATCACCCACAGAAAATTTGTCTGAAAATGCCTTTCGAACCATTATTGATATTGTATTGGTCGGGACATTTAATTGCACCCAGGCTGCCGGGAAAGCAATGCGTGATTCTGGGGGAGGTTCTATTTTGAATATTGTTACAACTTATGCTTTCACTGGTTCTGGGTATGTCGTGCCATCTGCCTGTGCAAAGAGTGGGGTTTTGGCTCTGACGCGATCTCTTGCTGTGGAATGGGCGAAATATGGAATCCGTACTAATGCTATTGCCCCGGGGCCATTTCCTACAAAAGGTGCTTGGAAAAGATTGGTTCCACCAGGACTCAATATTGAGAAAAAGATGAAAGAGAGAGTTCCTTTAAAACGATTTGGTGAACATGATGAGTTAGCAAATTTGGCATCCTATCTCATGGCGGATGAATCCGGGTACATGAATGGAGAAGTGATTACCATGGATGGGGGTGAATGGCTAAAAGGTGCGGGACAATTTAATGCACTTGAAAAAATGCCTAATCTTGCCTGGAAAGCCATGGCGTTGGCGCGGCGGAAAAAGAAATAGATTAGGGAATAAAGTCGAACATAACCTTTAATATCTGGTGGATGATAAGGCTATATATAAATCCAAAAAATATTAGTGCCGCAGGTGTAACTCGAAAGCGAACCCTGAATTTGCTGTGTTTCTTTTTGTTATCATAAAATTCGATCAAGGATTCCAGCGTTGCATAACTGAAATAAATACCCACAAGAAAAATCGCAAGCAAAATACCATGATCCACAGTAGATAAAGAATTCAACCACTGCCCCAGACTCATAAAGTTTCCTTTAAAATTAATTTAAATTCAGCCAAGATCATGGATGTGGCCCCCCAAACTGTTTCTCCGCTCATATCAAAATAAGGTATATTGACCGGAAAACCATTGAGAGTCTCTTTTTTAGTTTTTTGTGTTTTGTCAAGCATGAATTCCTGGATTGAAGAAGAAAATATTCGATCTACCTCTTTATCATGGATAGATGTTTCCGGTTCGTTTTTTACCCAACCAATAAAAGGAAACATTTCAAATCCGGATACGGGAATATAAAAAGATGTGAGTGCACCAATCAGGTGTATATTTTTTTTATCCACACCAATCTCTTCATAAGTTTCTCTCAATGCTGCACCTTCAAGTGATTCACCCGTTTCCACAACTCCTCCTGGGAGGGAAATTTGTCCTTTATGATGATTGACAGTATTCGTTCGTTTGGTTAGGAAAAAGTGCCATTGATTATTTTTTGGGAATAAAAGGATTAGAACTGATGCTGGAATTCCTTTTTTATCCAAATTAATCTTAGGGAATGTAAGCCGTGGTGTTACCATCATGATATCATGGGCCGATTTCCCAGGTAGATCTTTTGATAGGCGGTGGGATAAATTTTTAATAAATAATGATTCCATGGGGCCGAAAAATTATCCCTTTTTTATTTTATCTGCCCGAAGTTTCCTACCAATTTTATGAAGAAATATAATCATATCATTTGGGATTGGAATGGAACACTTTTAAATGACAGATGGCTCTGCGTGGAAGCCATTAATCAGGCGTTAAATAAACGCAATCTTCCAATGCTCACTGAAGGAAAATATAAAGATGTTTTCTCTTTCCCTGTTGAAGATTATTATAAAAAAGTGGGTTTTGATTTTAGCAAAGAGCCATTCCATATAGCAGGGGATGAATTTGTCACTTATTACGGAAATAATTTTTTCCGTGTTGAACTACATTCTGATTCAATCGCGGTTTTAAAAAAGATTCAAGAAAGTGGTCGTTCTCAATCTGTATTATCAGCTGGGAAACAGGATTTTTTAACTGATTGGATAAAAATTCATAATTTATCAGA
>CAWVTW010000182.1:0-2612 GCA_963933175.1 uncultured bacterium | reverse complement strand
TCAGAACGGTTGATCCGGATTCTAAAATAGTATGCCTTACTTTACATAAATCAATTTTTTCGAATCTATTATTTTACCATTCCAACCAATCGTACAAAAATAGATTCCCGATGCAATCTGTTGTCCAACATCATTCAATCCAGTCCAATCATAGGAATAATAACCTGGATATAATTGTTCATCCAGGAGTATTTTTACCTTTTGTCCATCCAACGACCAAATGACCAACTCCACATCTCTCTTGTAGGATGTAGCAAGTAATACTGTTGTTTTTTTTGTAAATGGGTTTGGGTAGTTCTGAAATAGATCAAAGGACTTAGTTAGTTGATCTCCGGGTCCAGAAATCAAAACAAGGTTAGACTTGGCAGATTCTTGCCAGAACCGGTCAGCTGTGGTGGAAAAAAAGAATTGTGTTTGGGATGTGTCATAAGTTGCCCTTTCAATAGGAACCATAAATGAGTCCTTGGTGAATTGTATATCTATAATATCAGCAGTTTCTGTTGACGCAGTTGGATTGGTGGATTGATAGGTAATGATCCAGTTTGGCTTATCAATTTCTTTTGGATAAATATCTAAATCAAAGTTCCCATCTTCAGTTGATGAAAGGACGATAATAGGTGGATCTAGTATTAATGTATTTCCAAATGGACTTTTCCCTATTTTTGATTTTTTAATAAAGAATGTTTCGCCTGCTGTTCCAAAATAGTTTTTATCGCGCCAGGTTCCGTAACTGAAAAATTGAAAACCTTCAACCCAACTTAAACCACGGCAGGCACCCACAATTTCGCTATGATTGTTCCAGACATTATTTTCGTCTAAAATATAAGACCCTGGTCCCACAGTAAATGGCCTGCCCGAATCTATTCCCGGTTGAATAAATAACTCCCAGCAATCAGGACAGTCGGTCGAAAGCATGCCCAAAAATCCGTTGGCGCTTGTCCAGTGATAACTCATAGGCATGATATGGTCTAAATAGCCATTATTATACCAAAGTGCCCCATCCTGGTAAACGGTGCCGTATCCTTGCCAACCAGACCAATTGTATTTTCCTAATACAGCTGCGCTCAATTTCACATGGGGTTTCACTGCTTGGATCGAATCATGAAGGGTAGAGACGAATTCCGTTACGCTCCATCGCCACCATTTTTCCCAAGTACTGAACCCATCCGGCACACCTGCAGAATAGGGATGCTCATAATCGTATAAATATCTTCCAGATGAATTGGCGTTCAATGCATCAACATCATTTTGGGATATGATTCCGTCCAAGCGGTTCAACTGTTCCGGAAGCGGTGCAGAATTTCGATTTGTGTTGGTATGTTCATTCCACCGGACATAATCCAGATGAAGACCATCGATGTCATAATTTCGGACAATTTCCATGGCAACATTCACTGAATAATTTCGTACATCTTCTAATCCTGGAGACACAGCCCTGTAGGACGTCATTGAACTTCCATTTTGGTCACGGCAGATCCATTCCGGATGTTCAGCTGCTGGCGTTCCATTATGGGTGCTGGATGTTTGGAATACATTAAACCAGGCATGGAGTTCCATTCCGCGGGCATGGGCTTCTTCAATTGCCACTTCTAAAGGATCATAGCCAGGATTTTGGTACCCTGAATAATATCCCCATGGTTCATAAGATGATTGGTAGTAGGCCGTCCCGCTTTGTCGGACCTGGAAAATAACTGCATTCATATTTGCGTCTGCGTGGTCATCCATGATCTTGGCCACCCGTTCCAAGTTTTGCCCCGGTGTTTCATATCGGTTAATATGATCCCACGTGATCACCCATGTGGCCCTGAATTCTTCATTTGGTGGAGAGGCTATTAAAATAGTTAAACCAAACAATGTATAAAGTAAAATGCGTTTATAATTCATCATAAAGAAAAATTATGTGTAGCCCGGTTTATTTTAAGAAAATCATTTTGCGGGTGGTTATGATATTTCCGGATGCCATGGTATACAAATATATACCCGCAGGGACAGGTTTTCCTGCATCATTTTTTCCATTCCACATTAAAGTTTTTACCCCTGGGACCTGGCGATCGTTTATCAATGTTTTAATCTGGGATCCTTTAAGATCATAAAGAAGAATGGTAACCTTATCTTCTTGAGGTAAACTATATTGGATTGTCGTGATTGAGTTGAATGGATTGGGATAATTTTGTTCTAAAACAAAACCGGAGAGGATTGATCCTTTTTCTTCTGCAATTCCAGTAAAATCAAGACCAAGATAATCAATAATTCCACGAACAATGGCGTTGGCTGTGGAATCATACAAGCCAGCTTGATCGCAATTCATATCTTCGTAGGTCAATGCCAATACATTTTGGCCATGATTCATCCACCACCAACTTTCTGGGTATTGGTCCGGTGTGCCGGATGTCCAACTCACAAAATAAGACCAGGGCTCAATTCCACTCGGAAAATGGGATCTAACAGAATTAATGAATAATTGCTCCATACCAGTATATTCAGATGATGTTCCCTCTGAAGCATGGTAAACAAAATATCTTAAGCAGGCGTACGCAGAATGCATATTCAACGCTACCTCGATAGGATTATCGACATTCCACATTAAGTCAATAAATCTGTTTTTCAAAATT
>CAWVTW010000181.1:0-2612 GCA_963933175.1 uncultured bacterium | reverse complement strand
AATTCGATTCGAAAGGGTGGACGTGTATTTTATGTGGGCGCTGGCACGAGTGGCCGGCTTGGTGTATTGGATGCCTCGGAAATTCCACCAACCTATTCGGTACCGAAAGGATTATTTATTGGAGTCATTGCTGGGGGAGAAAATGCATTGCGAAATTCCGTTGAAGGTGCGGAGGATCGACCGAACGAGGCTATTATAGATTTGGCGCAATATGAGCTAAATAAAAATGATACGTTGGTTGGAATCTCTTGTAGTGGTGCTGCATCTTATGTGGTTTCGGCATTGGAGCATGCTAAAGCGAATGGAGCAAAAACAGTTTATCTTGTCACGAATCCCAATCCTTATAAAATTACCGAAGTTGATGTAATTATTAATGCCGTGACTGGTCCAGAAGTTGTGACGGGTTCCACGCGAATGAAAGCAGGCACGGCTACAAAATTAATTTTGAATATGATTTCTACAACAACCATGATCAAATTGGGAAAAGTGTATGGAAATCTTATGGTAGATCTCATGGCAGTCAATGATAAACTGGTAGATCGGGGGACACGAATCATTGAGCAATTAACAGATTTAGATTATGATGATGCACAGTTGAAATTATTTGAAGCTGAAAAATCTGTCAAGACAGCCATCATTATGGAAAAGTTTAATTGTACCTTAAATGAGGCACGTGAAAAATTGGAAAATGCCAGTGGGTTTCTTAGAAACCTAATCGATTAAGATATGAAACAAAAAAAAATAGTCCTGTTCAATAAAGTAGGGCGAGATATTCTAAAAAAAGAGTTAGCTGTAGAACCATTTGATAGAATTACCGCTTCTTTTTATGTGTATCATCCAATTGAAAATCCCGAAGCTTTTAGAGATCAATTATTCATTGATTGGAATAAACTAAATATATTGGGACGGATCTATGTTGCCACAGAAGGTATAAATGCACAATTAAGTGTGCCCGAACAAAATTGGAGCCAATTTCGTGAAACTATGAATTCGTTCCCTTTTTTAAGGAATGTTCTCATCAAAAAAGCCATACAGGATGGAAATTCATTTTATAAACTCACCGTAAAGGTTCGGAAAGAATTAGTGGCCTATGGTGTACCGAAAAATTCCTATGATATGAATAAGGTGGGGAATCATCTTTCCGCTGAAGAATTCAATCAAGCATTAGAAAAACCTGAAACTATTATTGTGGATATGCGGAATTATTATGAAAGCGAAGTTGGCAGATTTGAATCAGCAGTTATACCTGATGTGGAAATTTCAAAAGAATTGCTCCCGGAAGTCAAACACATTCTGGATGGGAAAGAAGAAGAACAGATATTATTGTATTGTACCGGTGGAATTCGTTGTGAAAAAGCGTCTTCCTATTTGATGAATCATGGATTTAAAAATGTAAATCAATTGAGTGGTGGGATCATACAGTACGTACACGAAATCAATAAAAAGGGATTAAAATCAAAATTTATTGGCAAAAATTTTGTTTTTGATGATAGGTTGGGAGAACGTGTAACTGAAGATGTGATAGCAAAATGCCATATTTGTGGTGCATCATGCGATACGCATACTGATTGTAAAAATAATGCCTGTCATATTTTATTTATTCAATGTGAAACATGTTTTAAAGAATTAGATGGATGTTGTTCAAAGGAATGTAATCGTTTTTTTAAATTACCAATTGAAGAGCAAAAAATTCGTCGAAAGGACCCAACTCAAGTAGTTTCTCGTACATTTTTTGATTCAAGAATAAAACCAAAATTGAACTAAAAATTTTGAATTATCCCATTCTTTATTCATTCCGACGTTGCCCTTATGCAATGCGGGCTCGCTTGGCTTTAGCATACTCCGGTATTGATTATGAACATCGGGAAATATTATTAAAAAATCGTCCAGATGAGTTATATGCCCTTTCTCCAAAAGGAACAGTCCCTGTTTTACAACTAAATGATGGAACGGTTATCGATGAAAGTATTGATGTGATGAAATGGGCATTAGCTCAAAGTGATCCAGATTGTTGGTACACGGATAAAATTGTAGAACAAAATTCATTAATTGCCCAGAATGATGATGAATATAAAAAACGTCTAGACATGTATAAATATCATGAGCGATTTCCTGAAGGCTCTTATGATGAATTTCAAAATGCTGTTGGAGAAATACTGAAGGTATATGAATCAATTTTATCCAAATCATCCTATTTATGCGGCGATAATGTCACTCTGGCCGATATGGCATTATTCCCATTTATTCGACAAGGAGCCCATGTGGATTTGGCCTGGTTTAATGCACAATTTCCAATATTATCAAAATGGTTAAAGATATTCAATGAATCAGAACTATTTATGAGCATAATGAAAAAATATACCTTATGGGAAACGGGAGAAAATGGCATCATAATTCAAAAATTCTACACAAGAAATGAATAGAAATCGCAAACTTTTCATATCAATATTTATATTTACCAATATCCTCTTAGGTGAACAATTAATTATCTCTCATGATGGATTTTCTGCAAGAATTGAACGAGATGAATGGGGAGTTCCGCACATTTATGGTAAGCGAGATGCGGATGTTTCGTTTGGACTGGCTTATGCCCATGCTCAAGACGATTTTAA
>CAWVTW010000180.1:0-2645 GCA_963933175.1 uncultured bacterium | reverse complement strand
CAAACTTGGGATTCCTGTATCTATACTGCAGAAGATGAACGAGATTTTATTCGGGATTATTTAGGCCCTGCATTGGACAACAGAAATCTCCTCGATAAAAAAGTGATTATATGGGATCATAACCGGGATATTATGGTAGAAAGAGTTAGGACTGTTCTCAATGACCCGGAAGCGGCAAAATATGTCTGGGGTACTGGATTCCATTGGTACAATGGTGATCATTTTGACGCAGTACAGCAAGTTCATGATGAGTTTCCAGATAAGGAACTGATTTTTACTGAAGGATGCCAAGAGGATGGTCCGCACATTGGATCCTGGGACCTTGGTGAACGTTACGCCACTTCCGTTATAAATGATCTAAATCGCTGGACTGTGGCATGGATAGATTGGAATCTTATTCTGGATGAGAATGGAGGTCCAAACCACGTAGGTAATTATTGCAGTGCTCCTATCATCGTGGATACTCGGTCACAGGATATCCTTTATCAAAGTTCATACTATTATCTTGGCCATTTCTCACGTTTCATAAAACGAGGCGACAGAATCATCGAATGTGAGAACAAAACGGATAAGCTTTTGGCTCTTGCTTCAATCAATGATAAAGGGATTGTGACTACTATTATAATGAATAAAAAAGATACTCAGGCAGATTGCACATATATGAATGGAAAAAATATTCTGCCACTTTCCATTCCTGCCAGGTCCATCGTGACACTGGTGAACGCCTAAGAAGTAAGATATTAAAACATGGATCGGTCACTATATAAAATTTCTAACGTAAACCAGATGGATCCATTTTTGATGACTATTACAAGCGGTTCTGACCACTGGATGTATCTTTCCAGCACTGGATGTCTGACTGCTGGAAGAATAAAAGCAGAGTATGCGTTGTTTCCATACGTGACGGATGATCTTCTGCATCGTAATGCACATTTTACTGGCCCAGTTACTATATTGCGAATCCAACAAGATAGTAAAAATCATATATGGGAACCTTTTTCAAAACATAAACAGCCTTTTAACCTAGAGAATAACCTCTATAAGAACAGCCTTGGAGACACAGTTGTTTTTGAAGAGAAAAATCATACATTAGGATTAACTTATTCCTATAAATGGCAGGCAAGTGCTGAATACGGTTTTATCAGGAAATCTTCTTTGATAAATTTTGGAGAAAAGAGTATTCAGGTCGAATTGTTGGACGGTTTGAGAAATATAATGCCCGCTGGTGTTGAATTACGCACTCAACAGGAAATGAGTAACCTGGCAAATGCCTATAAGGTATCAGAATACATGCCCGATGCCAATTGTGCTTTGTTTTTCATGAATGCCCTGCTCATGGATCGTCCAGAGCCAGGTGAATCATTATATACCAACCTTATTTGGTCGTACTACAATGGAGAAAAAAATATTTCCTTAAGTGAAGAGGATATTGCTCGATTTACAGATAACGGAGCATTCAGTGGAGCA
Source organism: uncultured bacterium (assembly GCA_963933175.1). Taxonomy (GTDB): domain Bacteria; phylum Fidelibacterota; class Marinisomatia; order Marinisomatales; family UBA1611. The sequence goes on along the minus strand of CAWVTW010000180.1, from coordinate 1,178 downwards.
CATCTTGTCAAAGGAAAACCGGGTAGTTTCTTAACAAAAATAGAAAAAAATCTAGAGCCTGGAAGTGAGATTCATTGGTATACGGTTGCCGACGTTCATCAATCACAATCGGAAGTAACTCACCTAATCTCTGACCTTAATGATGAATCAAAAATTGAGCTGAAACTAGAAGAAAGTATCCGGAAAAACCATCTACTTCTTCAGAGTGCCATTGGGTCTGCTGATGGGTTTCAATGCACGAATGAAACCATCAATGATTTACACCATACGGCAAATACCACCTTTAATGTTTTACGCGGTGGTGTATTTTTAAATAATTATGATTTTAGGACAGAAGATTTTCTGAAGTTTCTGAGCACCAGGAATACAGAAATTTTTGAACGATACAGAGATACAATTAAAGCATTTCCAGAAATATTTGGCTTACGAGAGCTTATTGATTTTGGGGATGAAACAAAAGATCCATCCCTTAGAAGGCTCTGCAGAGAATACCTACCTCTTACGTTGGGTCGAAGACACGGAGATCCCAGTCGTCCCTGGAATCGATTTGATATACGAATCAAAGATGAGAATGGTAACCCACTTTTGTATTATGAAGGAAATTGGCGGGATATTTTTCAAAACTGGGAAGCACTGGGCTACAGTTACCCTCAAACCTGGGAGTCTATGGTTTGCACATTCGTCAATGCAACATCCATGGATGGATACAATCCTTATCGGGTAACCAGCGAAGGTATTGATTGGGAAGTGAGTGATCCTGATGATCCATGGAGTTATATCGGGTACTGGAATGATCACCAAATTATTTATTTACTGAAATTAATGGAACATCTTTATAATCATGATCCGGCTGCAATAAAGCAGCTATTGAAAGAACAATTATTCAGCTATGCAAACATTCCCTATCGGCTAAGAACCTTTGATCAAATAGTTGAGAATCCCAAAGAAACCATCGATTTTGATTTTGAAGGGAATGCTGCAATTCAAGATTTGGTGAAAAACATGGGCAACGATGGGAAACTCGTCCTAAATGAGAACCAAACCGTATATCACGTAACTATGTGTGAAAAATTGCTCGTTCTTTCATTGGCTAAAATTTGCAATTATATCCCTGGAGCCGGAATTTGGCTTAACACTCAGCGCCCTGAATGGAACGATGCAAACAATGCACTTGTTGG
>CAWVTW010000179.1:0-2647 GCA_963933175.1 uncultured bacterium | reverse complement strand
TACATGGACAACACCATTGGGAAACTGCAATTTTTGCCGAAGATGATTGGCGATATATTGTTCCATCTTTTGATGTGGAGACTGGTTGGAATACAATTGAATTTGATGTTTCTAATTGGGATGAAGGCCCGGGTGGATTCGGGTATGCAGATGGCGATGATGGTACAATAATTGACCCTGCTATTTCTGTTTACTTCAGGCGTATCTTTTCCATATCTGATTTAACTAAATTATCTTCAGCAATACTAAGTGCCGATTATGATGACGGATTTGTGGCCTATCTCAATGGTCATGAAATTGGCCGATCTTATAATTTATCTGAACCTGGGACATTTGTACCTTACGATGAAACAACAACCTATGACCATGAGGCATCTTTGTATAACGGCGGTTTACCAGAGAGTTTTATGTTGGATTCATTAGAATTGGATTCCTTTCTGACAAATGGAGAAAATGTATTCGCCGTTCAGATTCATAATGTTGGTATTAATTCTTCAGATATGTCAGGAAATTTTTATCTATCCTTTGGAATTACGGATGATTCAGAATTTTATGAAACAACACCATGGTGGTTTCAAGAACCAATTGTTTTAGATGAATTCAACCTTCCCATCATTTTGATTGACACTTATGGTGCTGAGATTCCGAATGAACCTCGAATTCCCGCTTCCATGGGGATTATTAATAATGAATCAGGGGTGAACTTCATTGATGATCCATTCAATGATTTCGATGGTCTTATTACCATTGAGAGACGGGGGAATTCGTCTCAATGGCAGGGGAAAACGCCTTACAGGTTTGAGACAGTAGATGATGAAGGTGAGAACAGCAATGTCGAACTTCTTGGCATGCCGGCTGAAAATGATTGGGTACTATATGCGCCCTGGCAAGATAAAACCATGATCCGGAATGTTTTGACCTATCAACTTTCAAATGAAATGGGACGGTATGCATCCCGAAGCCGACATGTGGAACTTTATTTGAATAATGAATATAGAGGCATCTATGTTTTGATGGAAAAGATCAAACGGGATGGAAACCGGGTGGATATTTCAAAACTAAATCCTGATGAAATAACTGGTGATGATGTGACTGGTGGCTATATTCTCAAATTTGATTGGTTTAATACGGGCGATAATATAGGTGGTTTTGAAAGTGAGTTTGATGACATGATCTACAATTATCATTATCCAAAACCCAGTGATATTGTTCCTGAACAGGAAGCATATATTCAGGAATATATTAATGGGTTTGAAACCATTATGATGGGTACTGATTACACAAACGATTCCACTGGTTACCCATCAATGATGAATGTCGAATCCTTCGTTGATTTTATATTATTACAGGAATTAGCTAAGAATGTAGATGCTTACCGGCTTAGTACATATATTTATAAAGATAAAGAAAGTGTCGATAATCGGCTCACTGCAGGACCCGTTTGGGATATTAACCATGGATTTGGTAATTGTGATTATGGAGAAACATGGGAAGTAGACAACTGGCTTTTAGAATATAACCCGGAGGGGGGCGACCAGATGGCATTCTGGTGGGAATTGCTGTGGGAAGATTTGGCTTTTCAACATAAAGCAGCTGTCAGATATACTGAATTAAGACAAACGATTTTTTCTGAAGAACATATTTACTCAATTATCGATAGTATTGCAGATTATCTTGGTCCTGCGGTGGACCGCAACTTTGCAAGATGGCCATTGTTGGGGAATTATATTTGGCCTAACTATTATGTGTTTGATACTTATGAAGAAGAAATTGATTATCTAAAATCATGGACTGCCCAGAGATTGGCTTGGATGGATAGCGATATTCTTCTGAGTTTGGATCCATCTCCTATTGCCGCCGGATTCAAGCTAAATGGACCTTTCCCAAATCCTTTCAATCCATCAACGGTTATTTCGTATGAATTACCTTATGATCTAAATATTGAAATAAATATTTTTAATTTATTAGGCAGGAAAGTCCGATCTTTATTAAATGAAACCCGACCAGCCGGGCAGGGGGCAACTATTTGGGATGGGAAAACTGAAAATGGTCACCTTGCTTCAGGTGGTGTATATTTTATTTCAGTACAGGTAAGGGGGCCTTCAAATGGATCCAACATATTCTATCAGGAAACAAAAAAAGTTCTTCTTTTAAAATAATTTACCCATAGTAATATATCATTATAGAATGAAAATATTAATGATGACTCAAGAATACTAACCAATCAAAAACAGTATTTTATGAAAATAATTTCAATAACACTTTTATGGCTTTCTATTTCATTTTGTCAAACGTCTAAACAATCTTCCGGTGCTTTAAATTCCAATGTTGGTATGAGCGCAGGAGCATACGCAAATGCAGGGACGGATAAAATGGAGGTAGATGGGTTTTTTGAGATCCAATTCATAAATGGACTATATGGTGATGTTTGGTTTAGCAACTTGGATATGGATTCGGAAACCTCTCTGGAATTGACTTCTTCATTGGGTTGGATGATAGAAATAGCACCTGATTTGACTCTGGCTGGAGGAATTTCAAATAGTACGGAACTGAATGGTGAAAGTTTAAACGAATTATTTATTGGTGGAAATATTTCTCTATTTACCGGCCTTGCATTCTCTGGAATCAATGATACACCTTCAAATTT
>CAWVTW010000178.1:0-2648 GCA_963933175.1 uncultured bacterium | reverse complement strand
CCAAATCTGCCACATGAAACTGTTCCCAAAGGATCCAATGAGATCAACAATGTCGAAATCAAATCCTGGGGAAAAAAACCTGAATTTATGTTTACTCCTAAATCCCATCTTCAATTAGGTGAGTCATTAACTCTATTTGATTTTGAGCGAGGCGCAAAATTATCTGGAAGCGGATTCCCCCTGTATGTTGGAAAAGGCGCAAAATTAGAGCGTGCCTTAATCAATGCCATGGTTGATCATCATGTAAATGAATATGGATTCACTGAATTATTTCCTCCAGTATTAATGAAAAAAGAATCCATGGTGACTACGGGCCAGTTGCCAAAATTTGAGGAAGACATGTATCATACGGAAGTGGATAATCTCTATTTGGCTCCCACAGCCGAAGTGCCTGTTACCAATGTTCATCGTGATGAAATATTGGATGAATCAGAACTACCTATCTATTATGTAGCATACTCCCCGTGTTTTAGGCGGGAATCAGGTTCTTATGGAAAAGACACCAGAGGCCTCTTGAGAGTCCACCAATTCAACAAAGTGGAATTGGTAAAATTCGCAGTTCCAGAAACATCATACGAGGAATTGGAACATCTTACAAAACAGGCAGAATCCATTTTAAAGAAATTAGGTCTTCATTACCGTGTGGTTGAATTATGCACAGGCGATTTGAGTTTCGCGGCCGCTAAATGTTATGACCTCGAAATATGGGCACCTGGTGAGCAAAAATGGTTGGAAGTATCATCATGCAGTAACTTCGAATCTTTTCAGGCACGACGGGGAAATATTCGATATCGAAGATCAGAAGACAATAAAGTTGATTTTCTCCATACCTTGAATGGTTCAGGTGTAGCAACACCTCGGCTCATGGTTGCGTTATTGGAAACATACCAAACAGAAAAAGGAACAATTCAATTTCCAAATGAAGTTGCTAATTTTTTAGGTATTCAAGAGATCAACTAATTGCGTTACATTTGGATTTTATTTAACACAGTTGTTTGGACCACATTATTGGGTTTTATTGGAATCGTTGTTTCTGTTTTTGAACCCCGGCGGGGCAGGACATTGGGCTATTGTGCAAATCTATGGGCTAAATTAATCCTCTTTTTTGGAGGCGTTAGTTATTCTGTAAAAGGTTTGGAATTCCTGAAGCCAAATGGATCATACATTTTTGCAGGAAATCATGCTTCCGGATTTGATATATTATTAGCTTTTGCAGGGCTACCGTATTGGGTGGTGTCTATTGCAAAAATAGAGTTAAAATCTATTCCAGTTCTTGGCTGGGTCATGCGTGCTGCCGGTCATATATTTGTGGATCGAGGTCGTCAAGAACAATCATTAAAATCTTTGAATATTGCAAGAGAATCTCTAAAAACAATGCCACGTTCCGTGTTACTATTTCCCGAAGGGACACGAACCAAAGACGGGTCATTAGGGGAATTCAAACGCGGCGGATTGACCCTAGGAATTGAAACCGAAATCTCAATCGTTCCGGTGGCATTTGTAAACACTTTCGAAATGCTGGAAAAAGGGTCATGGAAAATGAAAAACCATCCTATTGAATTGCGGCTTTCTAAACCAATCCCACCGGGTACCTATAGCAATGAAACAAGGAGACAATTAGCGACCCATGTGCGAAATGAAGTTCAACAATTACTAAAACAAAATTGATGTATCATCTTTACTCAATTCCATCAATTTCCCATGGAGGAATTCAAGACGCAAATAATGTAAAGGAGTCCACTTTAGCGGCTTTCTGGGAAAAGGTAAAGCCAGGGACGGTTATGAAAGATCGATTTGGAAATTTTGTAAATGTATTTTCTCCCGGGCGGAAAAACAAGAATGAAGGCCCTGATTTTTTAGATGCGGTGATTTGGGTAAATGGTGAAATGATAAAAGGTGCAGTAGAAATTCATAGCCATGAATCTTCCTGGATTTCTCATGGGCACTCAGGTGATGATCGATATGATGGTGTGATTTTACATGTTGTATCAACTTTTGCCAGAAAGCCCGTACTTTATGTGACAACTATTCAATTTGATGCCCATTCATTTGAAAAAAGGCATGAGTGTTTATTGCCAAACCAGTTACTTACACCAAATCAAATGATAGTGTTAATGGAATTCGGGTTGAAACGGTGGGAGGAAAAAGTATTATTTTTCAAAAAAAGTGTAAAGGAAAAGCGAAAACGGGTTTTTATTGAATCATTGGTTAATTTTGGTGCCGGGGAAAACAGACAACTTTATAGAAAACTAGGGAATATAATATTTCCATATATCACAAAAAATATTTCAAAAGATACTTGGGTTAAAACCTTTATACATTTTTCATCTCCATTACACTGGCATCGTGCAGGAACCATGCCTGCGCGTCATCCTCAACGAATCATTAAACGTATCGCCCAATGGAGTTTTGACTATTTTATGGATGCCCCAGAAGAATTGACCTTGCAGCAAGTGAAACAGGGTTTTGAAGACTATGGATTTAAAGAGACAACTTGGGTAGAATGGTGCGGGAATGTTCATTTCCCTGCTACAGCAGGAGAATCTCATTCTGATTATTCTTCCTATTTTGAACGATGGACAAAACTACAATTACCATACACATATGGTAGTTTGAATCGATTATTTGGGAATAATTTGACTCGAAAA
>CAWVTW010000177.1:0-2653 GCA_963933175.1 uncultured bacterium | reverse complement strand
TACACTGATCCCAATCAAACTTGCTGTTAATTCACTCATTTCTGAATCGGGTTCAAGCATGAGTCCGCCCATATAATAAACAATAATGAGCAGGAAAAATCCGCTGATCCATGTTAAGGCTGATTCCCATTTAAACCAATGGAGGGTTCGGGGCATAATTTTGGGTTTTGACTGCTTTTCTACTAAATAAAATCCACCACCATGGACCATCCAAAGTTGGCCTGACACATTATCGTCAGCATCCGGGTCAACTTCCAAGGGCAATGTTTTTTCCATCCAGTTAAATAAATAGGTTTGTCCGATCCAACTGATACCTGCAACAATATGGAACCAGCGAAAAACTAGATTGAGAATTTCATGTATTTTATACCACTCCAAGTGTTAACTCCCCCGGTAGGTAGAATATCCAAATCGACTCAATAATAACGGTACATGGTAGTGTCGATTAGGATCCATAATGTTAAAAATAATGGGAATTGAAGAATAAAAACTATCTGACTGCTGTGATTCAAAATAAGAAGCAACGTCAAATGTTAAACGATAGGTTCCCGATGAAATCGAATCGCTTTCTCCTAATAAATTATCAATTCTGCCATCATCATTTGTTTTGCCTGTTCCAACGGTTTCCCATGAATCAGAACCAGTTAATGTTTCAAGGGTTGCAGGAATATTATTTGCAGGTGTGCCTTGAACTAAATCCAAAACGTGGGTTGTAATTTGATATGTCATGATTGTCTCCCTTCTAAAATATTTTTAAAGGATCGTGTTCGAATTTCATCCAAAGTGAGTCCTGTTTTTTCTACATCTTTCTCTAAAATAGCGCCACAACTAATGCCTTGAAGAAAATAATTTAATAGTGCTTGTCCTGTGGCTGCATCATCAAAAACATCACCTATCAATGTTGCTTGAGCAGCTTTACCCATAAATGATTTTAATCTGATTGATGTTGATGATAATCCTTCAAGGAAAAAAGAATACACTGCCGCATAGCGTAAGGGTAGGTGGCTTGGGTGTAAATCCCAACCTTGGTAATAACCATGTTTTAGGGAATGGAATACGTTATTAAAATTTAATCGCCACGCATTATGAACGACCATTTTGTTTTCTTCTAATTGACTATCTGTTAATGGATTTCCATCGGTGGGGCGATGGGGTCCTACGGGCAAAATATTGGTTGCACCATCAGAAAGTCGTACGCCAGTCCCACCCAATGCAACCTGCATCATATGCCGTGCAAAATCGCAATTCGGATGAGTTAAACTTTGATATTCAGCGGTAATATTTGTGGATGCTGTATAATCATAGACACCAAAATGGGCGCCGGTACATCTTCCATCGGACGCTTTTATCAATGATGGTAATGTTGAATTTCCATTACTATCCAAAATAGATTGAGGTGTTTCTATCATCAATTCTAATTTTAAGGATCCGGTAGGTAGCTCTGTTTTTTGTTCCAACACTTCAAACAATTGAACCAATGCTGTCACTTGTTCTGGAATAGTGACTTTGGGCAAAGTGACAACAAAATTATCTGGAAGGTTTCCATTGGTTCTTTCAGATAGAGACGAAATAAATATATCCAGTGTTCTGATAGCTCTATTCTTCTGTTCTTCAGTTAATGGTTTTATTCTGATTCCGATAAAAGGAGGCAGTGAATGTGATGTCATTCCTTTGGCAACTTCTTCAGCCGCTAATACGGCATGGTTATCTTCCTCATCATCAGGGCGGTTTCCATAACCATCTTCAAAATCAATTCGAAAATCTTCTACAGCTTCTCTGGATAATTTTTCTAAAACACGTTGATACACTGTATAAGAAAAATAAGCACTATGTTCTTCTTTGTTTTCGGATGATTCACTTGCGAAATAATCTTCAAGGGTGGAAATATCTTCTCGGGAATTTGGAAGTTTATCATACCCTTTTAACTCAAGAATTTTTGAAAATTCCACAAAATTAGGAGCATAGGCTCTTATGTGGTTAATTGCACCAACACCCATTTTCATGGCTGTACCTTCTTTAAAAATATGGGCCCCGCCATAAACGGTATGGACAGGTTGCCTTTCGGGTGATTCACCGGGATAATTTTCACTAAAAAGGGTATTTGCTGTTTTAAGGTGATTCTTAATATCGCCAATAATATCGGGAGTAAATGATGATGTCATAATAAAAGTAGTTTCTCTAATCGTAATTGTGTGATCTTATTTTGTTCTTTTGCTGCATTTAGCATTTCTGCATTTGCATTATTATTTAACCTTATTTTTATCAGCGCTAACATTTCATCCGCGGATTTTCCTGTGGCACAGATAATAAAAATAAAACCAAATTTATCTTGGTACAATTGATTTGATTCAGCTAAATCTTTCAAGGTGCTTTCTGCAGCATCATTGATACCTGATTGTTCATCTTCGGATATTGATTTTGTATTATGGAATTTTTTCCGCAAGGAATCAATATTCCCAATTTTAGGATGATGGGTAAAGGCTTCTAACCAATCCTTCGACGAAAGTGAATACCAAATAGATTCGGCTTTTTGATAGAGATCATCTTTATTTTGGAAGGGACGATTCTGATTCATCTTTTCAACCCAATTTGCAGCACCACAGCACGTTTCAAATTGTTCATTTGCATCGGAAATTGTTAACGAATTTAAGGA
>CAWVTW010000176.1:0-2690 GCA_963933175.1 uncultured bacterium | reverse complement strand
TAAACCATGATGATGAAGATGAGCAATTAGCCCATGAAAAATTACGTCAAGAATACGATGCAGCGGATGAGGATTCTCTGTCCGGAAGACCGAGTAAGAACACTCCACTATTATTGGCAGTAGGTCGCCTAGTTGCCCGAAAAGGGCACCTTACATTATTGCGCTCAATGCCAGAAATACTTGCAAAACATCCAGGTGCGAGGCTGTGTATTATTGGGAGAGGACATATGAGGAAAACACTGCTTAAGCAAGCGAAAAAACTAGGTGTTGGTCATGCTGTTTTCATCAAAGGTGGAATGTCATTTGAAAACCTTGCACAACATTTCAGAAGTGCTGATTTAGTTGTTTATCCAAGTTATTATGAAGGCCAGGGGTTGATTCCTCTTGAATCATTAGCCAGTGGAACACCTGTTGTAACCGTTGATCAAGCACCATTAACTGAGATGATTGATGAGACTGTAGGACGCTTATTTGAATGTGGTAATCCAAGTGATTTAGCAAGGGCTGTCAATGCTGCCTTAGATGACCCTGAAGGCCGAGTTAAACAGGCAGAACTTGGAAGAGAGCGTGTTTTATCCAAATATACATATGACCATAATGCAGCCGATTATGAGGCGATTTATCGCTCACTATTATGAGTTTTAAAAACCGGCACGAGTATTTCTTTAACATCATTATGTTGTGATGTAACTGATTCCCTAGAGATCTCTATCAGGGGCTTTGCCATACGCGCGATTGAATAAGTCCTCAAATTCATAGATTGATTCTATATTCATTTGTTTACTTATCACCTCAAGGATGAATTGATGTATTTTGAAGAGTGCATTTTCATCTCCAGTCAATAATGAATAAAATGAGTAACCATCAATGATTCTTATATCATCTCTACCATCCCTATTTGTATTGGTTGTATTGTCTGAAGGAGTAAATTGTTTATTATATCTAATTGGTTTTTTTGGAATTATTTCCACATAATATCCAGTGAAACCCTGATATTTTTGAGAAATCACCTTAGAAAGATCATCATAGATTTCCTTCTTGTGATTTCCTTTCGTTGTATTGAACTTGTTTTTTACTTCTGCAATTATACGTTTATCTTTACATAAAATGTCAACAACTTGTCCTCTAGCTAGATTTTCTACGCCAATTATACAAGCTATCAATTCCTCTTGCAGATCTCCGATTTTGTTAGTAAGAGATTTTTGTTTCTGGCGCATAATCTCAGCATCAATCCAGGATTGATAACTGTAAGAATTGACTGCAGATTCGAATACCGATGCGAATGGATCAATGACGTTTCTGTGAATATTCGTATCTATAGTTTGCAAATCTGCCAATATTTTAATCAGTAAATTTTCGCCTTTAATATTATCAAACCAGGGCATATCAAGATTCATTGTGATTCACTGAATGCGCTTAGTGTTAATTGTTTCTCCATTTTTTCCGGTAAAATAGTATATTTAGTGTGGATTTTTTTTCCATCGCAAGGATTACTAAGACAATAAATAATTGAGGTTCCAATTGCCTCAGCAACATTTACTGCTACTGCATTTCCTATTTGCTTATACATTGACGATTTACCGCCAGTAAATTCCCAAGAATCCGGGAAAGATTGGATTCTAGCATACTCACGCACAGTGAAAGGTCTTGTTTCATCTGGATGACAACGTTCCGTTTGTTTTTGTGATGGCGAAGTTGTCAATGTTAAGCACTGCTCATCCCAACTAATCCTTCGAGCCATGCCTCTTCTTCCTCCTCCACTGTAGAAACTTGCCCCCATGAATTCTTTTTGAATATCAATTGGCAAATCTACCCAACACCCCCCAGGAGGAACTAATTTTAAAACATTAAACCTCTTTTCAGAGAATTTAGTTCCTGGTGAGTTTGGGACATTTTTTAGCGCGTCCCTTAAGTTTATCTTTTTTTCATGTTTTTCAGGATAGATGAAATGATATCCTGGTTTTGTACCGATAAGAATCAACCGCTTTCTTTTTTGTGCAACAGAGTAATCCGCGCTGTTGAGAACTTTTCCCTGTACATGGTAGCCCAAATCAGTTAGAACACGAACCATGGTGTTAAGTGTCCGTCCGGAGTCGTGGTTTTTCAATCCCTCGACGTTTTCGCCAACAAAAATTTTAGGTTGAATTTCCTTTACGGCTCTAGCAAATTCAAAGAATAGCGTCCCTCTTGTGTCTTCGAATCCAAGGCCTTTTCCAGCATATGAAAAAGCCTGACAAGGGAAACCACCAGAAACAATGTCTGCTTCATATTGTGTGAAGTCAATGTTCGAAACGTCCTCATTTACTACATTCCAGTTAGGTCTGTTTGTGAGCAAGGTATTTGCTGCATCTTTATTGATTTCTACTAGTAGTTCCGCCTGAAGCCCTGATTGCTCAAATCCTAAAGCCATGCCCCCTGCTCCAGCAAACAGTTCAATGACTTTGAAGGGCACATCTCCAGTGCAGTGGCATTGGTTTATAGTCATTTATTAGAATGTGATCTGATAATTATTTAGTTCGGTTTGAAAATTAATCATTTAAGCGGAATTATTCAGGTCATCACGGTATATGCACCATTCTTTTCATATTTCTCCGGCAGAAACAATGGGATTTCAGTAAGTCGGTAAAGTTGCTACGGAAACAATTGAACTTATCCGTAAGAAAAGTTCGAGTTTTCCGGTACGAGCACTA
>CAWVTW010000175.1:0-2728 GCA_963933175.1 uncultured bacterium | reverse complement strand
CGTGTCATTGCACTTGAGCAATATATGGCAGGTCCATATTGCTCCATGCTGCTTGCAGATGCCGGAGCAGAAGTGATCAAAATCGAGCGCCCCGGTGTTGGGGACCCCCGCCGATCGATTCCCCCATTTGTAGAAAATAATGGCATAAAAAAAGCCGGTGGATTTATGGCTTATAATCGAAATAAAAAAAGCATCGCTCTAAATATTAGAAATGATGAGGGGAAAAAGATTTATCAAGACTTAGTTAAAAATGCCGATGTGGTTGTAGAAAACCTTCGTCCCGGGTCTGTGGACAAACTCGGACTTGGATATCATGATCTGAAGACCTTGAATCCGAAATTGATCTATGCGGCAATTTCCGGCTTTGGTCGCTTAGAAGGATATGAAGGACCGGATTCAAAACGACCTGCATTTGATATTGTTGCCGAAGCCATGAGTGGGATTATGCATCTTGTTGGTTTTGATGATAAACCTCCTTCATGGACTATTTATGGAATGGCGGATGTTTACACTGGGCTCTGTACATCTTTTGCAATTACGCAAGCCCTTTTTATGAGAGAAAGGACAGGAAAAGGCCAGTTTGTTGATAGTGCCATGTTGGATAATATGATCTCTCTAAATGAGCGAATGGCCATGCTTTATTCAATCACGGGAAAAGAGCCACACCGAGGTCGATTAACACATCTTTATCCTCGGGGTGCTTTTAAATGTAAGGATGGGTACCTCGCTATGAATATACCAAATGACCTTGTTTGGGGTCGATTCTGTAAAGCGATTGGACATGAAAACTTGATTAGAGATGACCGCAGCAAAACAGGAACAGCTAGAGCTTCCAATGCAGAATTTCTTGCTCCAATTATTGAAGAATGGCTATCACAAAAAACACGGTCCGAAGCTGAAAACATATTAAATGAAAATGGTGTTCCTGTTGGATCTGTTTATACTGCAAAAGATGTTTTTGAATCAGAACAGGTTAAAAGTCGAAAAGCGCTGGTAGATATTAATGACCCGGATGTAGGAACCTACCAATTTGCCCGGGGACCCGTTATGTTATCCGACTCTCCGGAAATTGAAACTAATCCGGCACCAGACCTTGGGCAACACACCATGAATATTTTATCAGAAATCCTTCACTATAGTCATGAAAAAATAGATAAATTAGCAAAATCAGAAACCATAGGAATCAACTCAAAAATATGAAAAATTTCAATCTCATTCTCACAATACTTGTTTTCTCTTTTCACATATTAATAGCAGCCAGTTCTGACCCTGTCTTCGGTGAAAATGGGATGGTCGTTTCCACGAGCAAACAAGCATCGGAAGCTGGAATCCAAATCCTAAAAAAAGGCGGAAATGCGGTTGATGCGGCCGTGGCAGTAGGATTTGCTTTGGCTGTTACATCTTCATCCAATGGAAATATTGGTGGTGGTGGATTCATGGTTGCTGCCATGACGGATGGACAAACTTTTACTTTAGATTACCGGGAAAAAGCACCTGCTGCTGCCCATCGTGATTTGTTCTTAAATGACAGTGGAAATGTGGTTCCGGGAATGTCTCTTTCCTCGCGGGCCGGGAGTGGTGTCCCCGGAACAGTAGATGGATTGATTCGTGCTTTAGAAGACCATGGATCAGGAAAAATCACACTGCATCAAGCCCTTGCGCCCGCCATCCGGTTAGCTGAAAAAGGATTTAAACTGTCTCATTATGAAGCTCAGCGATTTAATGGTTATGAGGGGCTCTTTGAAAGCAATGATGCGGCGGCGGCAATCTTTATTCGCAAAGATAATAATCCATGGAAAAAAGGTGACAAATTAGTTCAAAAGGATTTAGCTAAAACCCTTAAACGAATTTCTAAATATGGACGGGATGGGTTTTATATAGGTCCTGTGGCTGAGCTTATTGTAGAAGAAATGAACCGTGGGAACGGACTTATTTCATTTGATGATTTAAAAAGTTATTTATCCGTTTATCGAGATCCCGTTTCAGGAACCTATAAAGGACATGAAGTTATTTCTATGGGTCCTCCCAGCTCCGGTGGTGCCCTTCTCGTTAATATGATGAACATGCTGGAAAATTATCCCGTGGATTCACTGGGTTGGAATTCATCAGATTATATCCATTTACTCACAGAAATTGAACGGCGTGCTTATGCCGATCGAGCTGAACATATGGGGGACTCTGATTTTTGGGATGTGCCTTTAGACTTGCTTACATCCAAAGAATATGCAAATGCCCGGATCAAAGATATTTCACTTGAAATAGCGACACCAAGTTCTGCGGTTTTTGCCAGTGGTGCACCCGGGTATGAAAGTCGGGAAACCACTCATTATTCTGTCGTAGATCATTTGGGAAATGCTGTAAGCGTTACCACTACCATTAATTCAAGTTACGGCGGTGGGCATTTGGTAAAAGGGGCTGGATTTTTCCTGAATAATGAAATGGATGACTTTTCATCCAAGCCAGGTATTCCAAATCTTTATGGGCTGGTTGGGAATGAAGCAAATGCCATCCAGCCAGGGAAACGACCCTTAAGTTCCATGACACCTACTATAGTTTTAAAAGATGGTAAACCATTTATTGTAATCGGATCGCCCGGTGGATCAACTATCATTACCACAGCCATGCAGGTTATTTTGAATGTGGTGATTCATGGTATGGATATTAAAGAAGCTGTAACATCGCCCCGTTTCCATTCACAGTGGGTACCGGATGTGATTATGACAGAACC
>CAWVTW010000174.1:0-2753 GCA_963933175.1 uncultured bacterium | reverse complement strand
GTCTATATAATCGAGATATACGTTTTATTATGAGCAAAGGATTACCCAACAGAGATACAGATTTTTCCGCATGGTATAACCAGGTTGTAAAGCGAGCAGACTTGGCTGATCATGGTCCCGTGAAGGGAACCATGGTTATTAAACCTTATGGTTTTCAACTCTGGGATAATATCAAAGAATCATTCGATAAAATGATCAAAGCCACGGGTCATGTGAATGCATATTTCCCCATCTTTATTCCAAAATCATTTTTGGCAAAGGAAGCACAACACGTGGAAGGATTTGCTAAGGAATGTGCGATAGTAACACATACACGTCTCAAAGTCGATGGAGAGAACGGTATTATAGTGGATCCGGATTCCAAATTAGAAGAAGAAATTATTGTACGTCCCACATCTGAAACAATAATCTGGTCTATGTATAAAAAATGGATCCAATCCTATCGGGATCTTCCTATATTGATTAATCAATGGGCCAATGTGGTTCGGTGGGAGATGCGGACGCGGTTATTTCTCCGGACATCAGAATTTTTATGGCAGGAAGGGCATACAGCACACGCCACACCAGAAGAAGCCCAAAAAGAAACGCTGGATATCCTAGAACTCTACCGCCAATTGGCTGAGGATTATTTAGCAATACCGGTACTCACAGGATTAAAAACGGAATCTGAGAAATTTGCAGGCGCGGATAAAACATATTGTATAGAAGCCATGATGGGAGATAAGCGGGCGCTCCAAGCCGGCACATCCCATAATCTTGGACAGAATTTTGCAAAGGCCTTTGATGTCACCTTTCAAACCAAAGAAAATAAAGAAGAGTTGGTCTGGGCCACTAGTTGGGGCGTCAGTACGCGCCTTGTGGGTGCTGTGATCTTAACACATGGTGATGAAAAAGGTCTCCGTCTGCCTCCAAAAATTGCACCAATCCAGGTGGTTATTATTCCCATCTCTCGCAATGAAGAACAGGAAAAAATGGTGAGAGATTATCTCGCACCAATTATTGAATTTTTACAAAGTGCTGGCGTTAGAGTTCACCAGGACTGGACAGATAACTCCCCAGGGTTCAAATTCAATGAATGGGAAATGAAAGGTGTTCCACTACGGCTAGAAGTAGGTCCGCGAGACGTAGAGAATGGGAATGTGGTTGTGGCTCGGCGGGACACGGGAGATAAGTCATTTTTATCCAAAGATGAAGCTGTGGCTCAGATTCCAGGTTTATTAGAGGAAATACAGAAAGGGCTTTTCCAGCAAGCATTAAAATTTCAGCTAGAGAATACACATAAAGTTTCGACCTATGATGAATTGAAAAAAGTCATTAAAGCAGGTGGGTTTGTTCGTTGTGGCTGGGATGGGACCGATGAAACTGAAGCAAGGGTGAAAGAAGAGATTAAAGCCACAATTCGTTGTATTCCAATGTCAGAAAACCCGGAAGGATTAACCTGTGTTTATTCCGGAAAACCTGCGAAGCACGAGGTGATTTACGCAAAAGCATATTAAGGTGAATCTTTTACTTGAGAAGCGCTAACTACCGGAATAATTAGGTTTTATTCTAAAATAATTATACAGCTATAATCTTGGTTAGATTAAGAAATATAAACCCAGTGATTTAACATTTATGATCATCCACACACCCGCCATAGTATTAAAATCTTTTCCCTATGGTGATACATCTATCATTGCTCGCTGCTTTTCTGAATATCAAGGGAAGATAAGTCTTATCGTTAAAGGTGCCCGTTCCAGGAAATCCCCCAAGTCTGCACAATTTCAACCGTTGAGTTATGTGGATATAATTTACTATAATAAACCGAATCGGGATCTGCAGGTGTTATCAAAGGTCAACTTTCGGGAATCATGGCCAA
Source organism: uncultured bacterium (assembly GCA_963933175.1). Classification (GTDB taxonomy): domain Bacteria; phylum Fidelibacterota; class Marinisomatia; order Marinisomatales; family UBA1611. The sequence continues at coordinate 895 of CAWVTW010000174.1, read as the reverse complement.
AAATATTAGACAACCTTCGTTCCATAACATTATCAGTGGCTCTATTAGAAATAACAGAAAAAACGTTATTGGATGAAGATCCACATCCTGGTTTATTTAAGGCACTCGTAGATACCCTACGAGCATTCAATGAATCCAAAGCTGACCCTAATATTTTATTCTGGTTTTACGAGTGTGCGCTTTTGACCCACCTTGGATTCCAGCCCAATTTAGATAATCGGGAATTTCCCGGACTTACGTTAAATGATCCCAATGCTGGTCCAAATAGTGGATTAATTCTTGCTAGTTTACTGGCTGAAGATATTGAAAATCTGCCCACAGACGAAGTGACACCAACAGATCGAAAGATTATTGGCGATTATTTATGGACATGCCTTCGGTACCATTTTGATGGTCTTTCCAAAATCAAATCCATGGAAGTAGCAAAAAAGATTCTAGAAGATTAGATTATGGTTACTGGCATCTTAACACAAGATAATATTGCATCTTTCATATTAGATGAAAGCGGTGACCGCCATTTTGAAGATAGAATTATTTGGAATGGGTACCTTGCACATTGGTCCGGAGAAAAAGTGTTTGCACGAGAATTAGAGCAACATGATTATGAAAATAACGAACCCATCATCATTATTTGGCCAGTTGAGTCTAGCCCAACTAAACCCTTTGTGGACCTCTATTATAACGAACGGCTCACAAAATATTTTGTATCTTATTTGGGTCATACAGCAGTCAATGTGAATGGGTCTATTTTTAATTTTTCACATTTGATGAATGAAAATGAAATAATGGGAAAAGAAGAATATTTTTATCGTCCGGCTTTAGGAGAATTTGCACCATCACCCAATAATGGTTTGTTTGAAATTTTGGAAGATGGTCGTGTGTTTTATGACAAATT
>CAWVTW010000173.1:0-2755 GCA_963933175.1 uncultured bacterium | reverse complement strand
GCACAACCATTATTATTGACCACGGTGGTGGGTTTTATACCGTTTACAGCCATGTTACCAATATTCAAACCAATGTGGATGGTGAGGTCCGCAATGGGGATGTGATTGCTTATATGGGAGATTCCGGCTCTATTAATGGATCAAAACTTCATTTTGAAATTTGGGGTAAAGGGCAAAAACTAGATCCGGAAAAATGGCTTACCAAGAAATAATGACCCTTGATATTTTGTCTGCTCAACCTCGGGTTTGGGAGCGGTTATCTCAAATTAGGATATCAAAGCAAGTTGGAGGTGCCTATTTATTTTCAGGACCGGCGGGATGTGGAAAAGAAAGTCTGGCAATCCGATTTGCTCAATTGCTGAATTGTGAAACTTCTTCAGAAAAGCCCTGCGATACGTGTCCTTCCTGTCAACGATTTCGTCAATTACAGCATGAAAAACTGAAACTCATTTTTCCACTTCCTACCTTGAGAAAGAAAAAAGACGACGGGTCTGGTACATCATCTACAATAGGTAAGGGTGATATGGAATTGGTCACGGAAGCCATTGCAAAAAAAGCAGAAGATCATTTTCATAAAATTAAAATTCCTAAATCCAACCGAATTTTAATTCAATCTGTTCGAGAATTACGGAAAACATTGTATTTTAAAAGTGAACCAACTGGACGAAAAATTGTTCTCATCTTTGATGCTCATTTATTATCTGTGGGAATGGGTGAAGCTGCTAATGCACTTTTAAAAATCCTAGAAGAGCCGCCGGAGAATACAACATTGATTCTGGTAACTGACCATGTTGAATTATTGCTCCCTACAATCTTATCAAGATGTCAGCGTGTTGGAATCCCTAGGTTGAATGACATATTTATTCGGGATTGGCTCCAAATGAAAATGGTAAAAGATTCGGAAATACAATTACTGACTGGATTAAGTCAAGGCAATATTCATCAAGCCCGGTTCCTTATTTCTCAACCTATTGGTGATCTTTTGAAATTGGTGAATGGACTTGTAAAAATGATCTCAAATGATAACCCGGATCATTGGCGAAAATTCACCCAAACTTATTCAAGATTAGCTCACCAGGATTCTGCCACACTTTTATTCCATTTTATGATGCTGAAAATCTGGTTTCGATCGGCAAATCGTTTGGCAAGACGTGTTGATGATATATTGCATGAAACATCATTTAAACCGGGGATGGAACGATTGATTTCAACAAATCCGAATGCAGATTTTTCAGCTATTACTTTTGAGTTGGAAGATGCCACCTTGTCCATTCCAATGAACCTATACATGCCACTAATTTTGACAAACCTTTTATTGCGAATTCAGAAACATTTGAACCCATGAGCAACACATTTTATATAACAACTCCCATTTATTATGTGAATGACAAGCCTCATATCGGTCATGCCTATACGACCATTTTAGCCGATGTTTTAGCTAGATACCACCGAAATACAGAAAAGAAGACTTTCTTCCTAACCGGTTTAGATGAACATGGACAAAAGGTCCAACAAGCGGCTGAAGAACGTGGCGTTGAACCGCAGCAACATTGCGATGAAATGGCTCCACGATTTACAGAGCTATGGGAGCAGCTCCACATTTCCCACGATGATTTTATTCGCACCACTGAAGAGAGACATAAAAAAGTGGTTCGAGATATTCTTCAGCAGGTTATGGATAAGGGAGATATTTATGAAGCGGAATATGAAGGATTATATTCTGTTTCGGAAGAGCGATTCATTACAGAAAAAGAAGCAGAGAGTGGAGAATTCAGGGATATCAAACAATTAAAAGAGAAAAATTATTTTTTCAAAATGAGTAAATACCAGCAAGCGCTTATTGATCACATAAAATCCAATCCAAAATTCATTCAACCGGATCATCGGAAAAATGAAATACTTGGATTTTTACGTCAACCTCTGAATGACCTTTGTATTTCCCGTCCTAAATCTCGCTTGAACTGGGGAATCGAACTTCCATTTGATTCAGATTATGTAACCTATGTCTGGTTCGATGCGCTCATTAATTATATCACAGCACCTGGGTTTGGTAGAGATGAAGAATCTTTCAATAAGTGGTGGCCTGCATCTTATCATTTGATTGGTAAAGATATTTTAACTACCCACGCAGTTTATTGGCCCACAATGCTCATGTCTGCGGGAATTGAATTACCGAAGACCATTTTTGCACACGGCTGGTGGCTCATGGGTGAATCTAAAATGAGTAAATCCCTCGGAAATGTGATCAATCCCATGGATCTGATTGATGATTATGGTGTAGATCCGGTTCGTTATTATCTCATGCGAGAAATGGTCTTGGGGCAGGATTCCAGTTTTACTATGGAATCATTTATCCAGCGTTACAACAGCGATTTAGCCAATGATTTTGGGAATCTCTTAAGCCGTGTATCCACTCTCATGAAAAAGAATTATGACGGAAAAATTCCAGAACCGGGCGATTTCACTGAGGCTGAAACAGTAATCAAATCGAATGGTGAATCATTAGGTGAAGTTGTAAAAGAAAAAATAGAATCTATGCGATTGAATGAAGCCATTGAAGAGATTATGCAATATATTCGTAGTGTGAATAAATATATGGAAAACAATGCACCTTGGAAATTGGTAAAGGAGGATAAAGATGCAGCGGGACGCGTCCTGTATACTGCAGGAGAAGCACTCCGAATAGGAGCCGTATTATTATCTCCGGTCATGCCAAATAGAACTGCTATTTTATTGGATGTCCTAAATGCGAAAG
>CAWVTW010000172.1:0-2761 GCA_963933175.1 uncultured bacterium | reverse complement strand
CGACTTCCCTTTAATACGATCACTCCTTTTGTAAATACGATTTTACCAGGTCAACAACCAGTCTATCCCGGCGATCGCGAAATTGAAAGAAAAATAAAATCTATTGTTCGCTGGAATGCCATGGCTATGGTGACAAAAGCCAACACAGAAACACCTGGGATTGGAGGCCATATTTCAACTTATGCATCCGCGGCAACGCTTTATGAAGTAGCTTTTAATCATTTTTTCAAAGGAGTAGATCACCCGAACGGACAAGACCTGGTCTTTTTCCAAGGTCACGCATCCCCGGGGATATATGCTCGGGCGTATTTGGAGGGTAGGCTCAGCAATGATCACTTGCATAATTTCCGACGTGAATTATCAAAAAAGGGAGGCTTATCATCCTATCCTCACCCATACCTTATGCCGGAATTTTGGCAGTTCGCCACGGTATCCATGGGACTCGGACCGATCATGGCCATCTACCAAGCCAGATTCATGCGCTACATGATTGATCGTCATTTTATGGAGGATACAGGCCGGAAGGTATTTGCCTATCTTGGAGATGGAGAAATGGATGAACCGGAATCCCTAGGCGCGCTTACATTGGCATCCCGGGAAAATTTAGACAATCTTGTTTTTATCGTGAATTGTAATTTACAAAGATTAGATGGTCCTGTCCGTGGGAATTCAAAAGTCATCCAGGAGTTGGAAGGCTCTTTTCGGGGTGCGGGATGGAATGTGATCAAAGTGATCTGGGGTTCTGATTGGGACGAGCTATGGGAAAACGACCATGATGGATTGCTTCTGAAGAGATTCGAAGAGGTTGTAGATGGCGATCTTTTGAAATATGTTGTTGAAGGTGGTGCGTATATCCGGGAACATTTTTATGGTAAATATCCCGATCTTTTAAAACGGGTTGAACATATTTCTGATGAGAAACTGGCAAAAATGAGACTGGGAGGCCATGATCCTATGAAGATTTATGCAGCTTACAATGAAGCGATGAATTTTAAGGAAAAACCAACTGTGATACTGGCCCGCACCATCAAGGGGTATGGCTTGGGTGAAGCTGGTGAAGGTCGGAATATCACCCACAATCAGAAAAAACTGAACCAGAGTGAACTCCTGTATTTTAGGGACAGGTTTAATGTTCCTCTTTCCGATGAAGAAGCTATAAAAGCGCCATTTTATCGTTTTGATAAGGATAGCGTAGAATACAAATATTTAAAAGAAAAACGAAATGCATTGGGCGGCCCGATGCCGATTCGTACAAACAGATCCACCGCATTGGATATCCCGGGAATTTCCATTTTTCAGGAATTATTGGATGGAACCGGTGAAAGAGAAATCTCTACCACAATGGCCTACGTACGCCTTTTGACATTATTAACAAAAGATAAGTCCATTGGTAAACATGTAGTGCCCATCATTCCGGACGAAGCACGCACTTTCGGAATGGATCCACTTTTTCGACAGCTAGGGATTTATTCTCACAAAGGACAGCTCTACGACCCAGTGGATTCAGACCAATTTCTGTATTATAAAGAAGTACAAAATGGCCAGATCTTGGAAGAGGGGATAAATGAAGCGGGGGCTATTTCATCTTTTATCGCTGCCGGAGTGAGCTACAGCACGCATGGCATCAAAATGATTCCCTTCTATATTTATTATTCCATGTTTGGTTTTCAGCGCGTCTGGGATTTTATCTGGGCTGCCGGCGATATGCGTGCCCGCGGCTTTTTACTGGGCGGGACAGCTGGAAGAACCACGCTGAACGGTGAGGGGCTCCAACATCAGGATGGACACAGCCATCTAGCTGCCGCTGCAACACCGAACATAAAAGCATATGACTTGGCCTATGCCTACGAGATTGCAATCGTTATCCATCGCGGCATGAAAGAAATGTGCCAGGATGATAAAGATGTGATTTATTACCTTACTCTTGAGAACCAAAACTATGCGCACCCTCCCATGCCAGAAGGCGTTGCTGATGACATTATCAAAGGATTGTATAAAACTCGATCCACAGAAAAACCAATCTTACGATTGTTTGGAAGCGGACCCATTATGGAGGAAGTTATTGCAGCAGCAGAGCTCTTGAAAAAGGATTGGGATGTAGAACCAGGCATCTGGAATGTCACTAGTTTTAGCGAACTTCGAAGAGACGCAGAAGAAGCAGAGCGATGGAACATGACCCACCCCGACAGTGAACCAAAACAATCTCATTTAGAAAAATGCCTGAGCAAGAATCACGTTCCCACAGTGGCCGCATCCGATTATGTGAAAATGGTTTCTGAACAAATTGGACCCTATGTTCCCGGTCCATATTATGCGTTGGGTACAGACGGGTTTGGTCGTAGCGACACTCGAGAGAACTTGCGACATTTTTTCGAAGTAGACCGCTATTATATTGTTCTGACTGCTATTCGTGCGTTAGTGCTGGATGGAAAAATGGACATGGCCATTGCAGATGAGGTTATGAAAAAATATAATATTAACCCCGAAAAACCAAGCCCCATAACGGTTTAGGAAATAGAATGATTAAAGAAATTATATTACCAGACTTAGGAGAAGGCATTGATGGTGCCGAAGTAAGCGACGTAACTGTTTCCGTGGGTGACGTTGTTGGTTTTGATGATATTATACTGGTGCTAGAATCAGACAAGGCATCCATGGAAATTCCAGCAGATGTCAACGGAAGCATTACCGAAATATTGGTTTCGGCGGGAGACGAATTGAAACCGGGCCACATCCTCATGAAGATTGAATTATCAGGAGA
>CAWVTW010000171.1:0-2764 GCA_963933175.1 uncultured bacterium | reverse complement strand
AATTCAGTACAATACTTTAAACAGTATGGATCTATCTAATATTGATGAGTTTTTCCTAACCAATAGTGGCTCTGGAATTATTCCTGTAACGCGTATTAATGATAAAAATATCGGAAATGGCGACGTTGGAATAATAACGCGCCAACTCTTATCACAATATAATGAATGGATGCTTAAAGAAATCACTCGGTAAATTTTACTATAGAGAAAAATATGGAAAAAATACATCAAATTAATGTAAAGCCAAATAGAGCCAATGAACATGGCATCCCAAAAACATCCGTTATCAGTGCGATACTTTCAAAATCGGGAATAGAAGGTGATTACAATAACTATCGTACAATTAAAAAAGATCAAAATCCTGACATGGCTGTTTTGGTATATCCGATTGAAACTATTCATGAATTAAATGATGAAGGGTGGCCCATAATGCCAGGTGATATGGGTGAAAATTTCACTATATCAGGAATTCCCCATTCCCATTTTTCGCCTAATCAGCAATACCAAATTGGGGAAAGTTTAATTGAAATTTCTTTTGAATGCGATCCTTGTCAGAATTTATCTGTTCTTCCATATGTTGGTAAACCCAAAATAAATGAGTTTATTAAAACTCTCATGCACAGGCGTGGGTGGTATGCTAGAGTTTTAAAAGAAGGACTTATTGTTCAGGATTGCATTATTAAACAAATCTGATGAAAGAGATAATTGAATTAAAAATATCAGGCATGCATTGCGCAGGATGTGTGGGCTCCGTTGAAGGCGCTTTGCGAAAAGTGGATGGCGTGGAAGAAGCGATAGTAAATCTTACTTTAGAAAAAGCCACTATTTCCGGTTCTGTAGATTCGGCTAAACTTCTTTCAGCAGTGGAGAAAACCGGATACGGCGCAGAATTGCTCGAATCAGAAGTACTCATTGATCTCCAAGTAAAAATCGATGAAAAAGTAGAGACTGCTTTTTTTCAAATGAAAGTTGCATGGGGTTTTACAATTCCAACAATGATTTGGATGGGAATCCACATGATTTCTGGCAAAACTTGGCTATCTATGGAAGGAATGGAATTGGGAATTTTTATTTTGAGTGCTTTAGTTTGTTTTGTGCCTGGACGAGAAACGCTAATGAGTGCATGGAAATCTGCAATCCATCTCTCACCCAATATGGATGTCCTGATCGCGCTTGGATCTTTGGCTGCACTATCAACAGGTATCATCAAAAGTTATATAGAGATTCATTCTTTTGCTGGGGTTGCGGGAATGATTATGTCCTTTCATTTAACCGGAAGATATATCGAAACAAAGGCACGAGGGAGATCATCTGAAGCCATCCAAAAACTGATAAGTCTTGGAGCAAAACAAGCCACGGTTTTGAATATGGAAAACAATGAAGTTCAAATTAATGTACAAAGTCTTATTGTGGGGCAAATTGTTATTGTCCGCGCAGGAGAGACTGTTCCCACAGATGGTATTATTAAAGAAGGGTGCGCCACCATTGATGAATCCATCGTAACGGGCGAATCAATTCCAGTTACAAAAAATATTGGTGATGATGTGATTGGCGGAACGATATGTGCAGATAGTACAATAAAAGTTGAAGTGACAAAAATTGGGTCAGAAACATTTTTAGCCAAAGTAATTCAAATGGTGGAATATGCACAAACAACCAAAGTCCCGATTCAAGTTTTTGCAGATAGAGTCGTGGCAATTTTTGTTCCTGTCATATTGTTATTGGCAGCATCTACCTTTTTTGTTTGGAACTTTTTCCCAACCCAAATGAAACAATTGGCACAGATATTTTCAGATTTTTTTCCCTGGATTAATTTAGATTTATCGCCTATGGGAATGGCGATTTATGCAGCCATTGCTGTCTTGGTTATTGCTTGCCCCTGTGCCCTTGGACTTGCAACACCCACAGCTTTAATGGTAGGAACCGGGCTCGGTGCCGAAAATGGTATTTTGATTCGAGATGGTGTTGCCATCCAAAAACTCAATGAAGTCAATTTAATTCTTTTTGATAAAACGGGCACACTCACAAGCGGAAAGCCCATCGTTAAAAAGGTACATCAAATTTCCAACATTATGGAAAATGATCTCATCCGAATGGCTGCATCATTGGAAAAAGAGTCCACTCATCCATTGGCAAAATCCATTGTAAATCTCGCAATAGAAAAAGGGATAGGATTGGATCTTGTCACAGAGATAAAAGTAGTCCCCGGGAAAGGGATATTTGGAAAATATGGCAGTGCAACACTTAAAGTTGGCAGTACATCCTTTATCGATTATACTACAGAATTAGACATGGCAGGAACACCTGTCTGTCTGTCTTTAAATGATGAATGTATCGGGATTTTTGAAATTGAAGATGCTGTTCGTTCGAATTCTGCTGATACAATTTCATCTTTAAAATCTGCCGGATATAAATGTGTTTTAATCACTGGTGATAAAAAAGAAATTGCAGATTCGCTTTCCGATCAACTGAGTATCGATCATACCCACGCAGAAATTCTTCCTGATGAAAAAGCAAATATAGTTTTATCGTATCAAGATCAAGGATTCGTCGTTGCTATGGTGGGAGACGGCATCAACGATGCACCAGCTATCGCCCAGGCTGATGTTGGAATCGCAATGGGCAGTGGGACAGATATTGCCATCGAAACAGGAGAGATTATATTAGTCAAAGGTGATTTAAGCGCAGTACTTCGCGCAACCCAACTGGCAAATGCTACTTTCAATACAATTAAACAAAACCTATTCTGGGCTTTTATTTATAA
>CAWVTW010000170.1:0-2770 GCA_963933175.1 uncultured bacterium | reverse complement strand
GACCAGTTTGTGGAATTATTGGACACACGACAAGTTGAAGCGCCATCAGTAAATAATGATGATAAATTAGCTGTGAATGGTGATTATTATTCGTCTGCAACTATCCTTTTTGCAGATTTTGTTGGCTTCACTCAAAAGACAGAAGAAATCCAACCGGGAGAATTATTAGAAATATTAAGTTCCTATTTTAATGGATTCGACCAGATCATGGAGCGTTTTGGATTAAAGAAAGTCAAAACAATTGGTGATGCTTACATGGCAATTGGTGGCGTGCCGGATAAGAATTCTGACCATGCCATACAGGTTTGCAAAGCCGCTCAGGAAATGATAAAATATGTGAATGGAATGGGCGTTCAGCAAGAAGCATTAGGTAAAGATTCTTGGAAACTACGGGTCGGGATTAATACTGGGCCAGTTATTGCCGGGAATACGGGGAATAATTTTGATATCTGGGGTGATGCGGTCAATGTAGCTGCAAGGTTGGAGAGTTCTGGGGAAGAAGGGAAGATTCAAATTTCAGAAAAAACAAAACAATTTTTACCTAAAAATGCAAAGGTGACATTTAGAGAAAAAGTTCACTTAAAGAATAAAGGAGAAATGGATACATTTTTCCTTGATGAAATTTAGATAATGCCGGAACAAAAACGCAAACTTGCTGCTATTATGTTCACAGACATTGTCGGTTATACCGAATCCATGTCTATTGATGAACAGGCTGCTATTCAAGCTGTTAGGAAAAAACGTTCCATAATTCAACCGTTAATCAAAGAACATTCCGGCGTTTTTGTTAAAGAAATTGGTGATGGTACATTATCTTATTTTGGGTCTGCCATAGATGCATCGACCTGTGCTGTAAAACTACAGACAAATATTTTTGATGATGAATTCTTAAATATTCGTATTGGCATCCATGTTGGTGATATCGTTTTTGATGGTGAAGATGTTTTTGGAGAAGGTGTTAATATTGCAAGCCGTTTAGAAAGCATCTCTCCTGCAGGTGGAATTTGTGTTTCTAAAAATGTTTTTGATGAACTGGAAAATAAGAAACAATTCAATGGCACATCACTTGGGTTGCAAAGTTTGAAAGGTGTAGGTAGGCTTGTAGAAGTCTTTGCTTTAAATGGAGATAAATTAACAGAACCGGACAAATCCCAATATAAAGCAACAGAAGTTGAAAAACATACTGATGATGAAGTCCCATCTATTGCCATTATCCCATTTGATAATAAAGGTGCACAAGAAGATGTATTTTACGCTTATGGTATTTCTGCAGATCTTATTTCTTCGGTGACCAGTGCAGGACTCATCAGAGTTGCAAGTTTAAAAGATATTGAAAAACTGGATTATCAAAATCTTGAAAGTGCTGAAATCTCCAGAATAGTATTCATCCGCTATATCGCAAATGGAACCTTGTGGAAAATGGGAGATATGTTTCAACTCTCCATTGAACTTTACGATACAAAAGATGCCAGAGTTATATGGTCAGATCGGTGGCAGGAAAATTGGGATAACTTACCAAGTATTAAATCAAATCTTTCTGATGGGCTTTTAAAGGCTTTGAATGCAAAACCCAGCTATGAAGAAAATAAAGAGATAGTAAATCCGGAAGCGTATGAATATTATTTAAGGGCAGAGCATAAATTTCAAAAAAGACAGACGGCTGATGACATTGAATTAGCTATGGGCTTATCCCAGAAAGCAGTTGAGATAGATGGAAAATTTTTAGAAGCTAAACTTCAGTTGGTTAAAATAATTTATGCGAAAGGCAATAATGAGAATAAAGCTTTATCCCTTGCCAATACTGCCCTTGAGCAAGCCGAAAAGGAAGACAATCAAAGAGCGGTAGGTGATATCTTGAGATTCATTGGGGAATGGTTCATAAGGCGAGACCTGGATAAAGCTCTGGAATACTTCACAAGATCATTGATTGTTTTTGAAGCTTTGGGTGACAAAATGGGAACAGGTTTGGCTCTAAATAGCATTGGTAACGTCAACTGGAGAAATGAACAGCCTAAGAAGGCTTTAGAATATTATGAGCGGTTTCAATTTATTGCGGAGGAAATTGGTGATAAATGGAGTGAAAGTACAGCGCTCAATAATATTGCTCTTGTATATAATGGTATTGGTGACTCCGATGGTGCGATTGAATATTTAGAAAGAGCGTTAGTGATAAAAGAAGAACTCCAGGATAAAGCAGGGAGCGCCAAAAATCTTGTGAATATTGGTTTTCAATATTTTACCAAAGGTGATTTTAATTCTGCCTTAGATTACAATAACAGAGGACTGGCCATTGATAAATCCTTAGGCAACAGATGGCGAATATCATTTGACCTACGACTAAAAGGTTACATCCTTGTTGATATGGGAGAATATGCAGAGTCACAGGCCAGTTTTGAAGAAGCACTTGCCATTGATGAATCTCTAGATGATAAGAATGGCATCATGCTTGCCACGAAAGGAATTGGTATTACACACTTTTATAGATCTGATTATGAAAAAGCCCTTGATTATCTTGAAAGGTCCTATGCACTGAGAAAAGAATTAGGGAAAAAATTGTGGAAATTGTATCACCTGATACATCTGTCTCTCACGCAAAAATACTTAGCTATGGACTATGATAAAAAAGAAATCCACAATGTTATTGGAGATAAAACATTAGATGATAGGAGATATATCACCAATTACACCATCTATAAACTATTAGAAGAAAAGAAATATTTACAATGGGCCTATAAGCAAGTTTGTAAAATCGCAAATGGACTAGATGACA
>CAWVTW010000169.1:0-2831 GCA_963933175.1 uncultured bacterium | reverse complement strand
GGATTCTATATAAATAAAGGCCAGCACCAACTGAAACGCCAGCATCATTGGTGGCATCCCACTGTATTGATTTGTAACCCGATGTCTCATGACTATTGACTAGGTTCCTTACTGCCCTGCCCATCATATCATAAATGGCGATATTCACCATTTGGTCTTTAGGCAGATTGTACCTAAGCGTCGTTACTGGGTTGAAAGGATTAGGATAATTTTGGTATAGAACATATTTATTTGGCAAAGCATCGTGATCAACGCCTGCATTTTCAGGATCAGTGATCATATCAATATCAATCGCTTGAGACATCGTCATCCCAGCAAGGTAAAGGGTGGCTGTTTCGTACTCGTTCTGGTCTTGCTGGGGCATCATACTGAGTGACATACTCATTGTATCCCCTGAAATAATTTCACCTGAAAGCCGCTCCCAACTAAGCCAGTTTGTCTCATCCCCCTGAATAACGTGGAGGTTGTCTACTCCAATACCAGAAGACCAGTTTCCACCACAATCATCATAATGAATACCAACATTAAAAATACCCGGCTCAATGTAAGAGGTAATATTGTACATAAGAGTGTGCCAGTTTGCTTCAGTATTATCATAGGCATAATATCCGCTCCAGGCAACAGCTGTTCTAAATGTGCTGTCAACCACCGTCCAGTTTGCGCCATTGTCCGTTGAAACAACAATAGATGCATCCTCGGAATAACTTCCTCCACTTGAGCAACCTCCATAGGGCTGTGGAAAATACATATCCAACATGAAAAAAACCGGCCCAGAGCCATCATATGGAATTGCCTGGGATTGAAGAATGGGACTTGTTGAAGTATAGTTGTAATAGTAAGGGTCAGCTCCGTCGTTCCAAAAGAAAAAACTCCCGTCAGAATCTATAGGATAACCTAAATAGGTTCCATTGGCATCATCCACTGTTCCAATGGTCCAAAGACCTTCAGAGTCAAAAAAGTTGGCAGATGCCCCCGTATTAAAATCGTCAGATAATAAAGTGTTTTCCGCGGTGGGCTCAATAAGTATATCCGATGAAAAATGAAAATCATGATTGGCCGTATCACTATTAATTAATGAAAATTCGAAAACAGAATATTCCCCAGTAATAGGATCCAGAGTATCACGGAAAGATGATTGTGTTATCTGAAATGGGTCCAGCGGCACTAAGCAGGATGACACACTATTGGCAGATTCACCTTCACTATAAACAGCCGAAACACTAAAACAGTAATCTACATTATTGGTAAGTCCTGTAGCAATGAAGGAATTTGTTTCACTAAAACCCACATTACTGCCAGCCTGAAGAACGTTGTAGCCAGTGAGATTTCCGCAGGGATTTGCAAAATCGCTGCCGTCGCCACCAAACACGCGAATATTATCTACATACCAGTTCTCATTATAACCAATGCTGTCAAAAAAGCGAAAACCAAGATAAATAGATTGCCCGGCATAATCAGATAAATCAACAAAATTAGCTACAAACCCATCACCCAGGTCCATGGGATTGGAATAATATATAGGTGTCCAATCAGCTCCATTGGTAGAAATTTCTACCCAATTGGAATCATTTGCAAAATCGCTGAATTCGATATATTCGTCAAAATAGAGAGTTGCAGCTGCATAGGATGATAAATCAATGGGGCCTGTACTCATGCGACTATTCACTGGTGCAAGAGTGTCAGAATAAGATGCAAAAGCGCTAAAATGGTCTGATCCCCCATCTGTGCAAGCATACATACCTGTACCACAATCGAATTCCCCATCTGAATCCTGGAACCAGCCTCCGGATGTATCCTGGCCGATATGTTCAATAGTAAATCCTTCCGCAGCGGATTCACAAGTGGAAAAACAAGCGGAAAAAACTTCTTCACCAAAACCGCCTAAACTGTCCGGTTCATCCCAATATAATTCAACGGCACCATTCAAAGGAATGCCTTCCAAAAAAGATGGCGGACAAAGATCTTGACCCTTGATTGGGATTGCGATAATAAGGAAAGCAATAAAAAATAATGGAAATAAGGAATTAAGATTAAATATCTTTTTTGTCATGTTATGCTCCTCTGATACAATCTGCATCAAGCTTTATCTACTATATTAAATTAGTATTAATTTTAATATATTTGAGAGAATTTAACCTAAGAATAGCATAGTACACGATGAAAAAACAAACATTTTTCTTTATTGCGAACATTTATTTTATAATACTGACCACAAATGTTTTTGCAGGTGCTACTGGTAAGCTGACGGGGTACGTTAATGATAATCAAGGCAAGCCTCTTGCGGGCGTTAATATTTACCTAGATGGTACGGCAATTGGTACTGCTTCCGATGAAAACGGGCGCTACCTGATTATTAATATTCCTGCAGCGCCCTATACTGTAATTGTTTCTTATGTTGGCTATCAGACAATTAAAATGACAGACGTTATCCTTAACGCAGATCGCACAACATCGTTAAATTTTGATATGGTTGTATCTGCGGTTGAAGGCGATGAAGTGATCGTAGAAGCCAAAAGGCCTGTAATCGTTAAAGACCAGACAGCCACCACTACCACGATCGAAAGCGCTACCATGAATAATATGCCAGTGAATAACATCTCTGATGTCCTGTCTACCATGGCGGGAGTTATGCAAAACCATGGTGGTAATTATATTGTAGGTGGCGGCTATCACTTTCGAGGAGGAAGAGCGGGGGAAATCACCTACCTGGTAGATGGATTTGTTGTAGAGAATGCACTCTATGGAGGCATGGGGCTGGACATCTCCCGTAATGCCATATCTGAAATTTCCATGATCACTGGCGCTTTTAACGCTGAATATGGTGAAGCCAC
>CAWVTW010000168.1:0-2862 GCA_963933175.1 uncultured bacterium | reverse complement strand
CGTGAAGGCGGGCATACTGTTGGCGCTGGTGTTGTAACTGAAATTGTCGAATAAATACTAATAATGGCAAATCAAACTATAAGAATCAGCCTTCGGGCATATGACCATGTCCTATTGGATAAGTCGACAGAAAAAATTGTGAGAACTGCAAAATCAACTGGTGCGATCATTGCGGGTCCAATCCCTTTGCCATCCAGGCGGTCAATTTATACTGTCTTGCGCTCTCCTCATGTTAATAAAAAATCGCGGGAGCAATTTCAGACAAAGATCCACAAACGCCTCATTGATATTTTAAACTCTACGCCAAAGACTGTTGAGTCTCTTATGAAATTGGACTTACCTGCTGGTATAGATATTGAGATTAAGGTTTAATCATGCGCGGATTAATCGGTAAAAAAATTGGCATGACTCGCGTTTTTGATGAAAATGGTAATATCGTTCCAGTCACAGTTTTGCATGCTGGTCCCTGCACCGTTACTCAAGTTAAAACTATCAAAAGAGATGGTTATGATGCAATTCAAGTTGGATATGGTGAACGAAAAAAAAAGCATACAACTAAACCGCTTCAAGGTCATTTTGATTCTGCTGGAGTTCCTGCTCAAAAAGTTTTGGCTGAATTTGATAAAGTGCCAGGTTTTGAATATAAAACAGGGCAAGCATTTCATGTCGGGATTTTTCAGGAAGGTGACTATGTCAGTGTTTCTGGTACGTCCAAAGGGAAGGGATTCGCGGGCGTTATCAAGCGACATAATTTTTCCCGGCAGAAGAAAACACATGGTACGGGGCACACAGAAAGAGCACCTGGCTCTATCGGGCAGGCATCAGACCCGTCCCGCGTATTTCCTGGGATGAAAATGGCTGGTCATCATGGTAATTCAAAAGTTACTATTGAAAATCTTGAAATTGTGAAGATTGATCAAGTAAATAATCAAATGTTAGTGAAAGGTGCCGTCCCTGGGGCGAAGAACGGAACTGTAATTATTTCTAAATAAAATGAAATTAGACGTATTAAAAATAGATGGTTCAAAAGCTGGAAATATCACAGCAGACAAAACTGTTTTTGGGATCGAACCCAATGCTGCAGTTGTTCGTCAGGCGGTATTAGCTGAAATGACCAACATGCGACAAGGAACCCATGCATCTAAAAATCGTGCTCAGGTACGGGGTGGTGGTAAAAAGCCATTTAAGCAAAAAGGCCGAGGTATGGCTCGTGCAGGAACCATTCGATCTCCTTTGTGGAAGGGGGGTGGAACTGTTTTTGGACCAGAACCGCATGGGTATAATCATAAATTACCTAAAAAAGTTAGTCGTTTGGCTCGACGTTCAGTTTTATCTAATAAAGCAGCGGAAGGGAAGTTGGTCGTTGTCGATGACTTCACGCTTACCAGCCATAAAACATCCGATTTTATTTCTGTTTTAACAAAATTAGATCTTCAAAATAAAAAAGTCACACTTTTGGTTACGGGAATGGATGAAAATTTAGATAAAGCATCACGCAATCTTAAAGATGTTTATCTCGTGGACGCTGCAAAAGTCAGTACCTATGATATTATTGATTGCGATACTCTTGTGATGGATAGAGCCAGCATGACTGTTTTAACCGATATACTAGCAGGCTAATCATGTATCAAAAAATTATTATAAAACCAATTTTAACAGAAAAAATGGCTATACTCGAAGAGCGCGAAAATAAATTTGCTTTTCTTGTTTCTCCGAGCGCAAATAAAACTGAAATCAAAAAAGCTGTTGAATTAAAATTTGAAGTTAAAGTTGTAAAAGTAGCAACTATGAATCGGATTGGAAAGCATAAGCAGATGACGGTCCGAAGCGGAGGGCATACTATTCGTACTGCCGGAAAACGCTCTGGCTATAAGAAAGCAGTTATTACCTTAGAATCTGGATCAACAATCGATCTATTGCGTGGAGAGACTGCGAGTTAATCATGGGTATTAGACAATTAAAACCAGTCACGCCAGGCTCGAGATTTGCGTCTCGTCCAGATTTTGCAGATTTGACCACCGACAAACCTGAGAAAAGATTAACAAGGGCTTTACGTAAAAGCGGTGGAAGAAATAACACGGGACGTATCACAATTCGCCACCGCGGTGGCGGACATAAGCGTCGCTATAGATTAATAGATTTCAAACGAAATAAATTTGATATACCGGGCAAAGTAGCAACGATTGAATATGATCCAAATCGTTCTGCCTATATTTCTCTTATTCATTATTCAGATGGTGATAAGCGTTACATTCTTTCGCCATTGGGCTTAAAAGTGGGAGACCCGATCCTTTCTGGTGATAATGCACCATTGAAAGTCGCCAATGCGCTTCAGTTAAAAAACGTTCCAACGGGTTTATTCGTCCATAACATTGAAATGGAGCCTGGTAAAGGCGGGCAATTGGTTCGGTCAGCGGGAGCTTCGGCCCAAGTTATGGCACACGCAGATGGGTTTTGTACGCTAAAATTACCTTCCGGTGAAGTTAGGATGGTTCGAGAAAACTGTATGGCTACAATTGGTCAGGTTGGTAACCGTAGTCATGAGCAAGTTGTATCAGGTAAAGCTGGTCGAACGCGATGGCTCGGACGTCGTCCTAAAGTGCGAGGTGTCGCCATGAACCCAGTGGATCACCCGATGGGAGGTGGCGAAGGTAAATCTTCAGGCGGACGTCATCCAACCACGCCTTGGGGAAAACCAACTAAGGGGTATAAAACGCGCAAGAAAAATAAAAAATCTAACGAAATGATCGTTAAACGGAGACGATAAAAAAACATGGCACGCTCTCTTAAGAAAGGACCATTTGTCGATGAAAAGCTTTTGAAAAAAATTCAACAGATTAATGAAGGTGGTAAAAAGAAAGT
>CAWVTW010000167.1:0-2894 GCA_963933175.1 uncultured bacterium | reverse complement strand
AAATATTCACCGATGGATAATTGGAAATTGAATATGTCTGTTTCAAAATTCATGGGAGATGAGGGAACTCAATTCCATGAGATGGAAGACTTTTCTCATTTGAAAGTTGGACTAGAATTTCATTTCTAATTTTACTTTAATCACTAATTTTGTTTATAAAGAATATAATTGAAGAATGACTAAACCAAATTTAGTATGAAAAAAATAATTCTAGATTGTGATCCTGGTCAAGATGATGCAGTAGCCTTGGCATTAGCTATGGCAGCAAAGGATGAAATTGAAATATTAGGTGTTACAACCGTAGCTGGCAATGTGCCATTGAATTTGACACAGAGAAATGCCCGCATCATGTGTGAAATGTGTCACCGGCCTGACGTAAAGGTTTATGCAGGCGCCGAAAAACCTATAGCGCAAGAATTAGTTACGGCGGAGCATGTCCATGGAAAAAGTGGTTTGGATGGGATAGAGATTTATGAGCCATCTCATTCATTAGAAAAAAAGCATGCCATTGATTTTATCATTGAGTCGTGTTTAGCAGCCGAACATAATTCATTGATTTTGGTTCCAACAGGACCATTAACCAATATTGGCCTAGCCATAGATCGTGAACCAGACATCCTGCCAAAAATTAAAGAAATTGTTTTAATGGGAGGTGCACGAAAAGAAGCGGGAAATATTACGCCTTCCGCAGAATTCAATATATACGTTGATCCGGAAGCTGCCAAATTAGTATTACAGTGCGGCCGTCCAATTGTTATGATGAGTCTAGATGTAACGCACCAAGTGTTAACAACACAAAAACGTGTGGACACAATCCGAAATATAGATTCATCTATTGGAGAGGAAATTGCAGCATTAATTGAGTTTTATGAAAGATATGACGAGGAAAAATACCATTTAGATGGAGCCCCGCTTCATGATCCATGTACAGTTGCATATTTATTAAAGCCTGAATTATTTAAATTTAAAAATGTGAATGTAGAAATCGAAACGGGAGGAACCTTTACTCGCGGTACAACAGTGGTTGATTATTGGGAAGTAACAGATCGCATACCTAATGTTCAGTGGGCGTATGAAGTGGATGATGAAGGATTTTTTGATCTACTTAATCAATACCTTTCAAAGATATAATAGTATTTAAATCAAAAAAAATGGTCATCCGTTGTAATGAAGAGTTTTTTCTATAACCAACCAGAGATGAAGGGAATTAATTACGTAAAGGTTTCCCTTTTTTAAGCATGTAACTAATTCTGTCTTGGGTAAGTTTTTCACCACCGAGAGAAATAAATGCTTCTCGTTCAATATCTAAAATATATTGTTCATCCACGGTTTTGGTAAGTCCAGCTTTATCGCCACCTGTCATGACATAGGCTAATTTTTCGCCAATGAGCACATCATGTTCGGAGATTTTGCCCTGCATCTTGAACCCTTTTAAAGCCATAGACATGGCAGTCCGACCACCGGCGCCGGGAAGTTTCAGATTATCTCGATATGTTGGAGGTTCATATCCATCAGCTAATTCTAGCGCTTTGTTTTTTGCGGTTTGAATTAAGTGATCTCGATTCAAAACGATTGTATCATCTTTTTTTAAATAGCCGAGATGTTTTGCTTCATCTGCGCTTGTAGCCACTTTTGCAAAGCCAACTGTTTCAAATGTTTTCTGAATTTTTTGAAATGCCCCCATGCGACCCGTTCCGCCATCCATGGCATTCAGGATCATACGAAGGTTGCCACCGCCACCGGGAATAAGTCCCACGCCAACTTCCACAAGTCCCATGTATGTTTCAGCTGCTACCACTCGATGGGCTGCTGGTTGAACAATTTCAACACCACTACCCAAAGCTAATTGAAAGGGGGCTGCCACAACGGGACCTTTCGAGAAACGAATTCGCTGCGTTGTATCTTGGAGTATCTTTATGGCAAAACCCAATTCATCCCACATTTGATTTTGGCATAATTCTAAGATGAGATTCAGATTAGCGCCGGCACAAAAATTTGCACCTTGATGCCCTAAAACCATGGCTTTGTAATCACCTGTTTCAACTAAATCTAGAGCAAAATTTATCATTTCTATGTAAGAGCCATCAATGGGATTCAAGGTGGGCTGTAAAATAGAATGAAATTCTACATTGAGAATACCATCACCTAAATCATTCACGCTGGCACTTAAATCACGTTTAAGCGTTTTATTACCTGTTTTATAAATGGCTAGATTTATCACTTTTGGATTGGGTTTAACGGTGACGGGGTGTTTTTCAATAGGACACCAATACGTCTGCTCACCATTTTCAGTAGTGTAAAAAGTATCGCGGCCCGATTCTAACATTTCCAAAATCCACGATGGTACTTTCTTTCCTTCGGTTTTCATACGATCTACGGATTTTTGAACCCCAATTGCATCCCAACTTTCGAAGGGCCCCTTTTCCCAGCCAAACCCCCATTTCATGGCATTGTCAATATTCACAATATCATCTGAGATTTCTGGAATTCGGTTGGCACTGTAGATCAATGTTTTAGCTGTAATTTCCCAAAAATATTTACTGCCACGATCGTCACCATAACAAAGAGCTTTGAGTTTATCTGGCAGTTTTTGTAGATCTTTTGCGATTCGAAAACAATCAAACCGGACTTTTTCTTGGGGTGTATATTCACCTGTTTTAAAATCCACAGAATGGATGGACCGATCTTCATTTTTTTTATAAAAACCTGCTTTCGTTTTTTGACCCAAACGGCCCGAATCAATTAGTTGATTGAGAATATCTGGGATTATAAACATGTCTCGCTCTTCATCATCTAATGCTTTTTCATATGTTGTTTTTGATACATGTCTCATTGTATCTAATCCAACAACATCAGCTGTACGAAAGGTGGCACTTTTGGGTCGTCCGGAAATC
>CAWVTW010000166.1:0-2952 GCA_963933175.1 uncultured bacterium | reverse complement strand
CTAGTTCCTTTATCTAATTCCACAGAAATAGTTGTGGATGGATTAAAGGGATTTGGGAAATTTTGGTTCAATGAAATTTTATCTGGAAGGATTTCATCTAATTCGAGGGAACTCATTGCCACAATAATTTCATGGTGGGTTTCACCATTTTCAGATTGATATTCCGCCGTGAAGGTATTGTAATTCCATTCCACAATATCATAAATGAATTCTTCAAAACCAATGGTCCCAATAGGAGTGATCCATCTCCTTAAGAATATGAGTTGATTTGTTAATTTATCAATACCAATATAATGATAGGCCCAATTAAGGTTTTGGTCATAAATAAAATCCGACGATGATGTATAAATTAAATAGTTTTCTCTGTCTCCACCTTGAGAAATTTGGATAGAAATACTTTTATTTTCGTAGAAAGTTGTGGGACTATGCAAATTTTCAACGCCTGTCCAATCCCCGACGAAATCAGTCAAAATTTGGGCATGAAGACCCCAACCTGTAAGGGATACAGCGATAACTACGGATTTTATATAGGGATATATCTTCATGATAGACACCTCAGCGTCATCAAATATACAACACATCCGACCAAGATTGGAATCTTGATTATATCATTGATTATATAGTATAACTACTTTAACAACAGCATTTTTTTACTAAGAGCACCTTCAACAGTTTCTAATTGATATAAATACAATCCAGATGGCACTTTATGTCCAAGACGATTTTTTGCATCCCATATAGCAATATATTCTTTTCCCTTTTGGCCTTTTTCAGATTTCAATGTGTTGATCAATTGTCCATTAATATTAAAAATATTCAGCGTGTAAAAACCATCCTTTTCTAAGATATAATGAATTTTTGTAACAGGGTTAAACGGATTGGGATAATTTTGGGTCAATCCAAATTTCAAAGGAAGAATATCTTTTTGAATAGATACCGTTCCGCTACAAGTTAAGTCAAAGGCACCTATGACCTCACCATTATCAGATGCGGTCCGGCAATTGGAGTTTTCATTAAGTGCATAATTAAATATATTTGGATCACAAAATTGTGGATCTTCATCCATAATCCCACTCCCAATGGTAAAAGTAAAATTTTGAAAATTTTCCAAAATATTTTCTCCACCATCCAACACTGAATAACTAATCTCCAACAAGGTCAAGCCACTTGTTTCAGATGAATAAAATTGATCTCCAATATTGTCCCATAGAATAGAATTAACAAATGCGACTGCGCCCCCATGACAGGCTATAACCGACCCCGTGCCTGAGATATTCCCTTCAAACGTGGTTTGATTCAGGTTAATGGTTGCTCCATGCGCTACTATCCCAGCACCAAAATCATATCCCAGGTTTTGTTCAAAAGATGTCCATTCAATTTGACCAAGACCGCCTAATTGATATAATCCACCTCCTTCAATAAAAGCTTCATTATTCCTTATCTGACTATTCAGGATAGTAGGTTCAGCATTTTCTGAATAAATACCCGCGCCCCAATAAGAAATATTTCCCTGGATCAACATTTTATCAAAAGTAGGGGCTCCATCAGTGATATAAATGCCACCACCCATATTAGAGCCATTGTTTTGGATAATAGTATTCAAAAAATATGCATTTGATCCGGAGAGAAAAACCCCACCACCAATTTCTGCTGTATTATCTTCTATAATCACATCAATAAAAGTGGGTGAACAATTTTGGAGGACAACACCACCTCCACTAGTAACAATCCCTCCACGAAAGGATATACCTCGGATTGTAGCACCATCGTTGGATGGCCCATCTAAAATAAAACATGAGCCACCTAATGGGCCAGGCGCAAAGAAAGTCTCTTGAATCATTTCTATCATTCCTAATTCATAGGCTCTTGATTCCAGCACAACTTCTTTATCGTTAAAGTCTATTTCTTCAAAATATACATTGGGAGTTAGTCGAATTGTATCACCATCTGTTGAAACATTGATCGCTCTTTGTATGGTTGCAAAGGGTGTTGCCAGACCTCCATCATTGCCATCATGTCCATTTTGATCTACATACCAAATTGGTCCCAGATTCACAGGGCCACACGCCGATTCAAAACAACCTATGAGTGTACCATCAGCTCCACTATCAATGCAGGGAGAATTTTCTCTTAAATAATAATTCCCTATTGGTGCATTACAAAAATAGGGATCACCATCTAGATTCCCTTCTTCCCAATTAATATCTCCATTATCATTGTCAATAATGCCAGCCTCTCCATTTTGAACTAAACTGTAATTCACTGTGAATTCTACATCATCTCCAGTTGATCTGAAATAGACCTGAGAAGCATTATTTCCAAAAAGAATAGAATTATTCAATGAAACATCTGCTCCATCACGCATATAGATACCGCCACCATAGGTCGCAGCCACATTATTAGCAATGGTCGCATTGTTGATTTGAACAGTAGATGAATTCCGTACATAAATGCCGCCGCCGGAACTAGAAACATTGTCCCCTACTAACAAATAATCAATTTGCGAATCAGCATTGTTAATATAAAGTCCACCCCCGAGTCCCTCTGCAGTATTATCAAATAAATAGAGATTAGTGGCATTTAAATTTGCATCATCCTTTAATACAATACCGCCGCCGGAATTGTTGGCAGAATTTGCTGAAAATACAACATTGTCCATGATGGGTGATGATTCGCTTCTCAAATAACATCCTGCCCCAAATTCAGCTACATTTCCCATAAAAGAACAATTGTAAAATTCGGGACTGGAAGCAGTTTTTGCATACAATCCCCCACCTACGTCATCTGTCTCATTTCCTTTGATAATGCACCCAAAGAATTTGGGAGAGGCATTATAGCAAAAAATGCCACCGCCGCCGCCGACATCACATATATTGTTCTGGATAATACAATCCTTAATAATTGGATCGCTGTTTTCACAATAAATGCCGCCACCATAATTATAATATGTAC
>CAWVTW010000165.1:0-2967 GCA_963933175.1 uncultured bacterium | reverse complement strand
TGGACCCGCCAGTATTTTTCTGATGTAAAGAACCACAATCTCGAAAGAACAAAACATGACCCAAACGTGTTTGAAAAGAAAGAAACATTCAGGTTTGTTCAAATTGATCCCGTAAAAGACCTTCGCGATTTGGAAATCAGCTTTGCCATTCCCAGCACACGCCATATGTATGAAAGTAAGCCAGGCAGACAGCTTGGTTTCATTTTAGGACACGAAGGAAAAGGTAGCCTACTGTCCTATTTGAAAGACAAAGGCTGGGCGCAGACGCTCTCTGGAGGTGCCCGCCCAGAAACAAAAGAATACGGCATGGCTACTATTCGGATAGGGCTTACACCAAAAGGCCAAAAAGACTACAAGGAGATTGTATTAGCAACTTTGGACTATATCGAGCTTATGAAAGAATCAGGCCACCAATCTCACGTATATAATGAATTGAAAACCATGGCGGAATTAGAAGAAATATATGGCAGTAAAGGTGAGGGCATGTGGCGCGCCACCCAATTGGCAAATGAAGCCATGATGTACCCGTTGGAAGATGCGGGCCGTATCAACTTTATCTTTAAAGATAATTCTAAGGACACTTTTGAAAGTTTATTAACACACCTTACGCCAGATAATATGTTGGTGGTTTTGACAGCAAAAGGAGTTAAAACAGATAAAAAAGAACACCACTACCAGGCTCCCTATTCCTACACAGAAAATACTGAATTTTATCAAGCACTCACGTCCACATCTCCTCGAGCGGAGTTCATGATAGCAGAGGCAAACCCATTTATCCCTAAATCAGCATCTGTTCCCAACCGAGAAATAAAGGAAGACATGTTGCCCGTTTCTCTTATAAATGGCGGTGGCGCTAATCTTTATTTTGGAGTCGACCATGAGTTTTTACGTCCCAAAGGTGTAATCAATTTTAAGATTCTTTTCCCCGATGATATGATGATGTTAAAACACCGCGTTTATTTAAAGCTCTATGCAATGTGTGTGAATGAATCGTTGAATGAATTGGGATACCCTGCTAAACAAGCGGGGCTGAATTATTCATTCCTCGAAAATTACGAAGGGCTTTTTTTGAGTGTAAGCGGTTATTCAGAATCTGCTATGACGCTGTACGAAATGATTCTAGAGCACATGGTTGATTTTTCCATTACCGAAGACCAGTTTAACGGAGTAAAAGATAGGGTTATCCGTAATTATCAGAACTTTTCACTCTCGGATGCACATCAGCAAACCCGTGAAAAAGGAGCTGATATTTTTAATCATGTAAAATATAGCTGGGAAGAGAGTTTACCCGTGGCGCAAGAAGCGACTCTGTCAGATATTCGTGATTACGGAAAAGTTTTATATGAAAAAACATTCGTGGAAGGTCTTGTTTATGGTGATTTCAAAGAATCTGATGCCCGGCGCGCCTTGCGTATCTTCAATAAAAAAACGAATACGACAGATATTAAACGGACGGATGCATTTGATTTAAAATTTTTGGATCAGTCTCAGCCTGAAGAAATACAACATATTGGAAAGCTGTCCGTCAATAATTCCTGTTTTTATCGTGAATATGTTTTGGGAGACGATACTCCAGAAATGAGGGCAACATCTTTGGTTATTGGTCAAGCGCTTCAGCAACCTTTCTTTACGGAAATGAGGACAAACCAGCAACTGGGATACATTGTTTGGTCTTATACCCGAAGCCGCGATGAAACACATTATTTAAGTTTTGTCATTCAGTCCGGAGCTTTTACGGCAGATGACGTAAATCAACGCGCCGATGATTTTATTGCATCAACTCCGGAATTGCTTGCAGCCATAGATGATGAAACATTCCAGCAACTGAAAGAGTCTGCCATTGAGAAATTGGAGAAAAAACCAATGAGCATCAGCGAAAGAGCTTATAAGCTTAAAACATTCATTTTTGAACATGATGCGGATTTTCAACGAGATCAAAAAACAATAGCAGCTCTTGAAACGCTTCAACAGTCGTCTATGATTGAGCTTTTATCCAAGACTCTCGGAACCGATACTCGAAGAATGGTGAATTTCCTTATGTTCGCAGAACAACATGAAAATACAACGGGCGCCAAAAGCACATACAATGAATTAAAAACCTGGAAAGCATCCAGATCATATAAATAAGAAACCGTGCCTAAGGATGTCATTCTTATTGCAGCGGTGACGATTGATGGATTAATTGCCCGGCACCATCACGAAGTAACGACCTGGTCCAAAGACCTGCCCTTATTCAAAGAGCAAACCTTGGGGTTCCATGTGATAATGGGCTCCAATACTCATGACACACTTTCGGCCGAATTAGATGGTCGCCAAACGATTGTAGTTCACCGGAACGACGACCCAGCATCGATTCTGGATGCCATTCCGGGAGATCGTTGCTACATTATTGGCGGTGGAAAAACCTATGCCCGCTTTGCACCGTTTCTAACTCATCTATATATCACGCCCCACCCACTGGTTTTTGGCAAAGGCGTTCCCTTGTTTGATGGGGGGATCCCGAATCTTGAGCTGGTATTTCAACGAATGGTTTCTGTAGATGAAAAAGGCGGTATATTTCAATACCAGTACAAGGTAAAGAAATCTTAAAAAAACATCTGATATATTTTCTTATTCTTTCAATTGCGTTTTCGTTGGAAGTATATAGCGGTGGAAAGCTCTCTCCTAACCAAGCCGCCATGGATGTGACTCACTATGACATTCGCTTAAAAGTTGACCCTTACAAAAAGACCATTGGTGGCACAGTCAATATTACATTTGTGCTGATAAGTAAAACCGATATGATTGAGATTGACTTATTAGACCAGTTCAATGTTTCGGGTGCCGCTATTAACGGCATGAATCTTTCCTTTGTTCATAGGGAGCATAAAATTCTGATTCACAATCCCGGCTTAGATATTTTTAAAGCCCACGTCCTAGAGATTAAATATTATGGAAAACCTCCTGTTGCTAAAAAACCACCCTGGG
>CAWVTW010000164.1:0-2993 GCA_963933175.1 uncultured bacterium | reverse complement strand
AATATAAGACACCGATAAAAGATTTAATATTAGGTGCAAGTATTTCCAATTTTGGCAATGATATTTCCTTAGCGGGTAGAGATATGAATCTAAGTGTTGATCCCGATCTAAATAATCAGGGTAACATTGAGTTTGTCAATGCGCAGTATGAGACAGATGCTTTCCCATTACCGCTACTTTTCAGAGTTGGTGTTGGAGGATATTTAATCAATAAAGAAAAACTAAACATATTGTTTGCGTTGGATGCGGTGCACCCTAATGATAATTATGAATATTTAAATGTCGGTATAGAGACAAACATTAACAATATGTTATCAGTCCGTGCTGGTTACCCTGGCATAGGGAAAAAAGATGCCGTAGAAGGAATTACTCTTGGGTTTGGATTGAAGTACCCTGTATTAAAAACATCTGGCAACCTTATTTTTGAATATACTTCTGCTGATTTTGGGCCATTAGGTTTTGTAAAGCGGCTATCAATAGGGTTTAATTTTTAATCTATAAATATATTATTGAATTGAAACGAATTTTCTCATTTCAATTTTTATTATTATTTAATCTCATATTTTCCCAAATTGGAGATTTGGGCCCATTAATTGACAAATATCCGGATCTTCAAACCCATGACAGTTTATCCTTCTTTATACATGAAGGAAAATCTTCTCAAATAGATTATTTATTAGAAGGTGGCGCACTTGAGATTGAAAGTGAATCTGTCATTAGTGTTACTTTTTCTATTATTAATAAGAGAGGTCAATCTATATCTTATTCGGGGAATATATTCCAAGGCGAAAACTCGGGTACAACCTTTGCAACATTTACCAATGAATCAAAGGAAAAGTTAAGTCAATTTTCCTATACCATAATTGCTACTGAATTATTACAAATTAAATCAGTGATTGGATTTGTCCCAGATTTAGAGATGATTCAAATTAATCCACGGCCGATGAATATGATGGATGGTGATGTTCCAAAACCCATCATCGTTACAAGAGAAGAATGGGGGGCCGAACCTCCAGAATATTCCTATAATAATCACCCCTATATTGATAAGTTGACGCTTCATCATGCAGCTTGCTGTAGTGCAGAAAACTTAGCTGAAGGTAAAAATCAAGTTAGATGGATTCAGGATTTTCATCAGAATGGACGAGGATGGAATGATATTGCTTATCATTTTCTTATTGATCGTGGAGGCAATATTTATCAGGGCCGACCTGAAACAGTCGTTGGATCGCATGTAGGTGGCGCAAATACAGGGAATATAGGTGTCTGCTTATTGGGATGTTACCATCCACCTGAAGAAAATTGTTTTCAGACTATGACATCTGAAAGTCGAGAATCTATTATGCAATTATTTGGTTGGATTTCAGATGCATACCAGCAAAATCCGGCAGTACTTCTAGGGCATAGGGATTATTTTGGTACCACAGCGTGCCCTGGTGATAATGTTTGGTATGAATTGCCGAGTATTCGAATAGATATTGTTGATTATATGGAATCTATGGAGATTCCACCAATTTCATTTTTTCAACCGGCCTTTCCAAACCCCTTTTCTACCCAAGTCACATTTAGTATCGAATTAACTACTGGTACTGATTTAATTATAGATATTTTTGATCTTCTTGGGAGAAAGGTAAAAACTTTATACGGCACAGACTTGATGGCTGGAATTAAGTATTTAAGTTGGGATGGAAAAAATGATCTTGGCCAAAAATTAGGTAATGGTTTATATTTTGCCCATCCGCAAAAGAAATCTGGTTTAGAAACTGTGAAACTAGTTTTAATAAAATAGTGTTTTTTTCTTAGTAGAATTGAATGAAATCTAAGGGTCGAGTACCTTTCTTTATTTCCTTTAATAATTGGTCACTGCCCCACAGCCGGTTTAAATGTTTTTCTTTAAATGTAATATTTTTGGAATACATGGAGTAAAGAGTAAATAAAGAAACTATACCTGTGTTTACGCTGTTATAATTATTTCGATCAATGATAACGATTTCGACCCCAGAACATTTTTCATCCTGAAATTTTGGGTAAGTGGACATCCCCGGAATGGAAATAGGTGTAAATAAGACGGGCTTAAATACAACTCCCGGTAATTTATATTTATTGAGTTTTTGAGATAAAAGTTTTCCATCTACCCATGGTGCACCAATTTGTTTAAATGGATTCTGGGTTCCACGGCCTTCACTCAAATTTGTTCCTTCAATGATACACATTCCAGGGTAAATAATGGCTGTTTCTAAGTCCGGAATATTTGGCGATGGTTTTACCCAAGGTAAATCTGTTTCATCAAACCAAAGATTCTTTTTCCAACCTTCCATATTGATTATTACTAATTCTGGTAGGGGAGAGATCCATTTTTCTTCAATTATTTTATAGGCCAGATCGCCCACGGTCCCACCATAACGAATTGGGATTGGATAATAACCCACAAAAGTTTGATAATCCAATTTCAAGATTGGTCCTTCAATAATATCGCCCCGAATTGGATTAGGACGATCCAAAACGATCACTGAGATTCCTAATTCTCCAGCAGATTCCATGACTAATCCTAGCGTGGTGATATAGGTATAAAACCGAGCACCAATATCTTGGATGTCATAAAGGATTAAATCAATCCCTTCAAGCATTGCAATTGAAGGTTTCCGGATTTTTCCGTATAGACTAATGACTTCAGGTAAGTTCAGATTATTTTCTGAATAGGAGACTTCTTTTCCAGCATCAATATCTCCAAAAAGCCCATGTTCAGGAGTAAATATGACTTTTAAATCCACATCGTCCATTGCCATGAGTCGTTTGTAATTGGGAATGCCAAATCGATCAATCCCGCTATGATTGGTAACCAGTGCAATAGACTTCCCCTGAATGACATATTGCTTTTTTTCCAACAGTACATCCAAGCCTGTTAAAACATGAATTTTCTCAACAGGTGGTGATAGTGTATTATTATAGTGTTTCAACTGTTCTTGATGAATAGATGAGTGTTCTTCTTGGGC
>CAWVTW010000163.1:0-3004 GCA_963933175.1 uncultured bacterium | reverse complement strand
CCTGAAATACATCCATTGACTATATCATCTGATACACCCGTAAGGGTTTCTTTATAGGAAACCATCATAGCCCGTGCCACATCCTCATCTTGTGTATGAATGGCTTGGAGCGTTTTACTAAACCGGGAAATAACTTCCTGTTCTACATGATAGAGATCTTCAGAGAACTCTTCGGATTTAATTATGTTAGGATGATTTAATGCGAGGTCGAGAATATTCTTTGTATAATCACCTAATCGCTCCACATCAACAACCATATTAAGAAGGACTAGGCCATTTGGTAGATCATCAATATCCCGACTTATGGCATAGTGGGTCACTACCTTTCTCCGCACGTCTCTCTGGAAAATATTTATTTCAATGTCACGTTTTTTGAGGGCTTTAATTGTGTCCTTATTTTCACCTTCTCGTAAATATTTAATCGCTTGAGTAAAAATTTCGTTAGATAACATCATCATTTTATATGATTCGTCCCAAGCTTGGGATAGAAGGTCATCTGCGTTCCAAAGTTTAACAATATCTTTAAAGACTGACATGGTGAATACCTCTTTTGATTTGCGGGCGACTTATCCGCCCAGTAAAATTATGGTTAATGGAATAACAACAAAAACGACGAATAAATACCCGATGGGAATAAGTTTGTTCTTCAAAGAATATTCAGCTATCATTTCTGCTAATTTCAAAGGTATGGCTCTTAAGGGCGGTATTCCATAAATGATTAAGATACCAAATATATTAAAGAGCAAATGACTAATAGCTGCGATGAGCGCAGAAACTGTCCCGGTAAGAGCCGCTAATAAAGCCGTAACCGTTGTACCAATATTTGCCCCCAATGTAAAAGGAAATATTTGTCGCAGAGAGAGAACACCGGCCCCGGCCAATGGCACAACTAAAGACGTGGTAATAGATGAACTTTGAACCATTATGGTCAGAATGATGCCGAACCCAATAGCCCTTGCAACAGTTTTGAAAATATATTGGTCAAAAAACACTTCGATTTTTTCAAGGACAAGACTTCGCAATAGTTTCACAAGAGTATAAAGCATAATGAACGTAATCAATACACTCAAGGCTAGGTAAACAATATCATTTTCAAAGGTGAATTGCTCAATGAATTTGGATCCGGATTTCACAGCCGCTTTGATAGGGCTTTTAGCCTGGAGAACATCAACATTATGAATCTTTCCAAAAATAAGACTGGCAACCCATTCAGCGCTTTTTTGAATCCAATGGAACGCCATTTCTAATGGGAACAAGATTAATACCGAAAGAATGTTAAAAAAATCATGAACCGTAGAAGCAGCAAAAGCGCGCTTGAATTCATTCCCTCGATTTATATGACCAATGGATACAATAGTGTTAGTGACAGTGGTGCCGATATTTGCTCCCATGATCATAGGCACAGCGCCACTTAGCCCAAGAGACCCTGAACTCACCATTCCCACAATGAGGGAAGTGGTGGTGGAAGAGCTTTGAAAAAGAACGGTGGAAAAAATACCAATAAAAAGGGCAACGAAAGGATCGCTGGTTGCGGTAAAAATGTTTTCTGCTACACCAGCCCCCATGTGCTTGATGGCTGATGACATACCCTTAATTCCAACGAGGAACATATAAAGGGCCCCAAGAACACCCGCTATTTTAAGCAGGATAAATAGTGTGTCTTTTTTCATTATTTGCTTAACGGAGGTTAGTCAAATTCCTGTTCATATCTCCAAATATAGATTAGAAAATTAAGACTGTTTTTTTAGAACTTAATGTTTAAAACACCGAGTACCAGTGAAGATCATAGCTATGCCATATTCATCGCAAGCGTCAATTACTTCCTGATCGCGGATAGATCCGCCGGGCTGCATTACCACTTTAATTCCCGAATTTTTAATGACATCAATACTATCTCGAAAAGGGAAGAATGCATCAGATGCAAGAACTCCGCCTTTCACATTTTCACCACCTTTTCTCAATGCCATGTGGACCGCATCCACGCGGCTCACCTGTCCGGCCCCTAATCCGACTGTGGTATTATCTTTGGCAATCAAAATGCCGTTGGATTTGGCATGGCGTAACACCTTCCAAGTAAATAGTGCCGTCTTAATATCTTGGTCCGAAGGCTTTATTTTTGTCACAGTATTTAAATGATCAAGTGTTAAAGTTTTTAGGTCAGAACCTTGAATAAGGAGTCCGCCATCTATATTTCGCACCTCAAGTTTGGGTGAGCGTTTCCCAAAATCGCCAATTTCTAAAACACGTAGATTCTTTTTCTTTTTGAATATGTCCAGTGCTTCCGGTTCAAAGCTTGGCGCCAAAACAATTTCCACAAATACTTTACTGATGGCTTCTGCAACGTCCCTAGTACAGGTGCGATTGAATGCAATTATGCCACCGAAAGCAGAAAGGGAATCCGCATTAAAAGCACGGGTGTATACATCTAATAAGTTATCCCCAACGGCAACACCACAGGGGTTGGCGTGCTTAACCACAACGCAGGCGGGCTCATCAAACTCCCTCACACAAGCAAGGGCGCCATCCGCATCCATAATATTATTATAGGAAAGTTGTTTCCCTTGGTGGATGGTAGCATTCAATATGTTGGGATCAGTATTTCCGGGAATCTTATATGAAGATGCTAACTGGTGGGGGTTTTCGCCGTAGCGCATTTCTGAATGTTTTTCAAATGTAAGTGAAAAATTATCCGATAGCTTTTGATCCTTCAAATAGTTGTGAATAATGGTATCATATTGTGCTGTGTGTCCGAATGCTTTCGCCGAAAGTTTTTTCCGCGTTTCAAATAAAATTTCACCGGATTGCAATTCGTCGGAAATGGTGGAATAATCTGCGGGGTCGACCAAAGCACAAACCCAACCCACATTTTTAGCTGCTGACCGGATCATAGTGGGCCCGCCGATATCTACATTTTCTAAAGCCATTGCCAGATCGCAATCTTCCCGAGAAATCGTTTCTGAAAAAGGGTAAAGATTGCAAACCACAAGGTCAATCCATTGAATTT
>CAWVTW010000162.1:0-3015 GCA_963933175.1 uncultured bacterium | reverse complement strand
CATGGCGGTGAGCAAATCAGCTTTATGCCCTACTGAAACAAAAACAGGATTAACACCATCTTTCGTTCTTAGGGCGAGACCCACATCTTCATCATTGTGGACCAGGGGCGCATGGTGTCCCTTTTCGGAGTCGATATTATCGTGAAGCCCCACCAAAACACGATCCGCAATACCAACAGATGGGACATCAAATAAAACACCGAGATGGCTGGCTAAGCCAAACCGCCGTGGATGAGACAAGCCGTGGGAATGGAATAAAACAACATCGGGACTATGCCGAACGCGCTTCATGAGTTTCATAATTGGTGGCGCCTCCCTGAAGGCCAAAATTCCCCGAACATAGGGAAAGGTTATTTCTTCTGATAAACCATGGCGTTCAACCAGCTCCATACCGGGAAACCTTAATATGACAAGTGCGGCGTGGATTGTATTGGTGTTTGGATCATGTGAAACATTGGTCCCGGCCACTAGATGGATTTCATCTGGTAAGGGCTGAATAGTAATTTTATCCCGCAGGTTCATTTGGATGGCAGATGCTTCACCAGGGGAAACATTCCAAGAGTGGATACGTACAGGCTTCATTTTATTAAATCTAACGCTGCTACGTGAAAAAATGAAATATCAGATTAAAAATTTTAAAATCCATTTTTTCATTTAATCCATCATCTGGAATCACCTAACTTTTTCTATAATGAAATTGATACATCAATCCATTCCGTTGCTTTTTATGGCAGGTTTTCTTTTTGCAAACATCGAAAAGAATCTTCAAACTCAATTCATTCTGGCTGAACCCGGAGACACGATCACCATTCCGGAAGGCCTGCACCCCATCCGGGGAACATTATCCATCGAAGGGAAAAGTGATCTTGTTATTCGCGGGCAAAGTATGGATCAATCTATCCTTTCCTTTTCAAATCAGGACGAGGGTGCCCAGGGTATTAGTATTACCAATTCAACAAATATCACGTTGGAAGGATTCACCGTTCAAGACACCAAGGGCGATGCCATTAAAATTCAATATACAGATGGAATTGTTTTCAGGCATGTTAAAGCTGAATGGACGGGAGGCCCCAAGAAGACCAACGGCGCCTACGGGCTCTATCCGGTGCAATGCCAAAATGTATTGATTGAAAACTCTGTTTCCATTGGCGCATCGGATGCAGGAATTTATGTAGGGCAATCAAATGATATTGTGGTGCGCTATAATACTGCTTATGATAATGTAGCGGGAATCGAGATTGAAAATTCCAATAACGCCGAAGTGTACGAAAATCACTCTTATCACAACGCAGGTGGAATTCTTATTTTCGATTTACCAGATCTTGTACAAAAAAAAGGTGGGAATGTGCGAGTCTTTAACAACCTGGTTGAATCCAATAATTTGTTCAATTTTGCACCGCCTGGCAGTATTGTGGGAAAAGTTATTCCAGGAACAGGTATTCTCATTTTGGCCTGCAGCAATGTGCACGTGTACCAAAACACTATTCTAAATAATAAAAGTGTCGGAACCGGAGTGGTTAGCTATTTTATGACGGAAGAAGCCATTAAGGACAGTCTCTATAATCCATATACTGCAGACGTCCACATTTATAATAATACTTTTGACCGTTGGGCGGGCTTACCTGAGCTGGGTTATGATATTGGTAAATTATTGGCGGTGAAGTATGGCCGCAACACGCCGGACATTATTTATGATGGCATGCAGGATCCAGAAAATTCAGCGGGGTTGTGTATCCAGGATAATGATGACGCTCGCTTCACTGATTTGGACATTGAACATAATTTTGAAGAATGGTATTCACCTTTCATTTCAAATTTTTCCGAGGATATGTCACCACATAATTGTGGTCGAGTACATCCTTTGACTTCCTCGGCTAAATAATGTCAAGATTGTTGAGCAAAGCCAACTGCTTGGCTTTACTCCCGCTCCTTATTGCTCTCCTCTTTGGCGGCAGTCCTATCAAATATGCCAAACCCAAATTATCTGATTATGGCTTTTTTGAAGGGCACATGGCCAATCATAACCCCGTCCCCGGTGTGATACCCTATGACGTTTCTGCGAAGCTATTTTCTGATTACGCGCTGAAATCACGATTTATTGCGCTTCCGAAAGGCCAGCAATTAGTGTATCAAAAAGATGGTACATTTAATTTCCCGCAAGAATCTGTATTGATTAAAACATTTTACTATTCCGCAAACTTTCGCAATTCTGACCAAGATTCCCAGCTCATTGAAACACGGCTTTTGATAAATACCCAGGAAGGCTGGCTGGGCTTTCCTTATGTTTGGAATTTGGAACAAACAGAAGCGTATTTGGAAATTGCCGGTAAAAGACTAAATGTGTCATTTGTTGATCCAGCAGGGCAATCAATCAATTTTGAGTATAGTGTCCCCAATTTTAATCAATGTAAAGGATGTCATGTAAACCAGAATCGCATGATCCCAATCGGGCCAAAAGTAAGGTTGCTAAATCATGATTTTGATTATGATGATGGTAAAATGAATCAGTTAGAAAAGTGGAGTATGTTGGGTATGATCAGTGGGCTCCCAAGTTTCTCATCCCTTCCTTATACACCAGATTATAACGATATTAAAAGCGGTTCTATTGAAGAACGCGCTAGGGCCTTGATTGATATTAATTGTGCTCATTGTCACCGATTGGGTGCCCCGGGAGAAACATCTGGACTATTTCTTAATATTGAAGAAACGGATCCAACGCGTTTGGGAATCCATAAACCACCCGTGGCCGCTGGGCGTGGTTCGGGGGATTTGAACTATACAATTGTTCCGCAATACCCTGATCAATCAATTATGGTCTATAGGATGGAATCCACTGACCCTGGCATCATGATGCCAGAGCTGGGACGAAAACTGGTTCACAAAGAGGGCGTAGAATTGGTAAAAAAATGGATTCAAGAAATGGGAAAATAAAAAGTGTTAATGTGTTCACATGAACGCTCAATGCCTACAACAATTCTTCAAATACACCCGTTTTTTTATTTTTCTCAACCTTAT
>CAWVTW010000161.1:0-3026 GCA_963933175.1 uncultured bacterium | reverse complement strand
TATCTATTATAAAACCCGAATTGGCTGTGGTATCTGTTGGAGAAGGCAATAAATTTTCCCACCCATCTCCTATCGTTATGAACAGATTAAAAGATTATCACATACAAATTCATCGGACAGATTATTCCGGTGCTCTTTGGATTCAAAGTGACGGATTATCATATTGGAAAAAAGAATGGAAATAATAGCTGGTGTAGATGAAGTGGGTCGCGGGCCTTTAGCAGGTCCGGTTTTGGCGGCGGCAGTTATATTGCCCGACGATCATACAATTGAAGGACTTCGCGATTCTAAAAAACTTTCCAAATTAAAAAGAGAAAAACTTTTTCCAATTATACAAGAACAAGCTCTCGGAATTGGGATTGGACTAGTGGATGTAAAAACGATTGATGAGATTAATATTCGAGAAGCAACCCTGAAAGCCATGCAAATCGCCCTTGGGAATCTCCCCATCAAACCGGATAAAGCACTCATCGATGGACATCCGTTGAAAAACCAGATCATACCAAACGAAGGAATTGTTGGCGGCGATGATTTAATAGATTCAATAAAAGCGGCTTCCATTATAGCGAAAGTAACGCGAGACAAAATGATGGCAGATTACGGACGAATATTCCCAGAGTATGGGTTCGAAAAGCATAACGGATACGGAACTGAATTTCATATAAAAGCCCTGGAAAAATATCGAGCAACACCAATTCATCGACGATCTTTTAACCCTGTAATGCATAAAATGCCCACATTGACTTGGTTATCTGAACAAAAACGAATTGGGTGGATGGGGGAAAAACTGGCAGCTCTTTATTTAAAAGGTAAAGGACTTGAAATTCTTGAAATGAATCGGAATTGTCCGCCACACGGCGAAATCGACATTATTGCAAGGAATGATGACGAGATTGTGTTTGTTGAAGTAAAAACTGCATTCAAAACGAATCCTGATTTATTGGATGAAAAAGTGGATCATAATAAACTCAAAAAGATCAGCCATTCCATTTATCAATATCAAAAAGAAACGGAACAAATCGATGATATCAGAATTGATTGTATATCTGTTATCTTGCAAAAGAAAAAACCAATCATTAAACATTTTGAAGGGATTCGCCTAGAATGATTCCCTAATTTCCCCGGCGGAAAAACCCATATGAATAAACGAAAGATCATATCAGAAACAAAAGCGATAGTCTTTATTGTACTAACAGTACTTCTTGTAAAAGTAACTGTATTGGAAGCATACATTGTTCCTACAGGCAGTATGGAAAATACCATCATGACAGGGGATTTTCTCATTGGAAGTCGATTTGTTTTTGGGATGCGTACACCGGATTGGATTGGCATCCCATATACCGATATTGGATTTTTTATTCCCTATATAAAATTCCCTGAATTCAAAATCCCAACAACTGGAGATGTTCTTATATTCAAATATCCCAGGGATAAATATGTTAAATATGTTAAACGATGTGTAGCAGGCCCTGGAGATACCTTAATCGTACGAGAGAAAAAATTGTATGTGAATGGTGTAGAAGTACCTATGTGGGAAAATGGTAAATATTTGACTGCACCTATGCAAAAGAATTATAGACAATCTGATATTTTCCTTTCATCGGAAACAAATATTAACAAAGATAATATTGGTCCCATTTATGTGCCAAAATCCGGTGATGTTTTCCAAATACATGAAGAAACAAATTGGCGTTTTTTATTACCGATCATCCTGATGGAAGAGCATACTGCTACTTTAAAAAATAATGATGTGGAATATGAATTCACCTTGCAGGATCCTAATGAATTATTTCGTCGAAAAGGGAAAAAAGATGTTTATGAAAATTATTTTCCAAAAGGTCCTTTACTTACGCCCTGGAGCAAATCCATCAAAGATGAAGATTTTCAATTTTTAGTGATTGATGGGATACCTGCAAATGAGTGGACTGAATATAAGGTTTCCCAAAATTATTACTGGGCAATGGGAGATAACAGGGATAACAGTCTTGATTCAAGATATTGGGGCTATATTCCTGAGAATAATATTTTAGGTGAAGCCCTATTCACATATTTTTCTTTGGATCTTGAGTCCTGGATGCCACGCTGGGACCGTATTGGCACCGTGCTACGGTAAAATACATTGCGTCTGTTTCTTTTTTTCCTTCTTTCATTTACATCATTCAAATTTTCTTTCTGCCCAACATATCCTCGGATGGTTATGCATTTTTCCTATGAAAAGCCGAGAGAAGAGGCAATTAAAGAGATGAAGAACTTTTTGGTGAATGAAGAATTTACTATTTTAGAATTTGCACCAGAAGATGGCTTCATATTAACCGATTATAAATCATTTGATTGGGGAGAAGGTCGACGCTTATTGGCGGTTTCCGTTCATATTCATGATAAAATGACTATAAATGGCATGGGCAAAATGGATATACCGGTTTCTGGCATTGGGGCAGATGAAGAATTGCTCAAAATCAAAACTCTTGACAGGCTTCCTCATAAAATACAAAGTCGAACACTCTTCACTTTAGTAGAGCCGCTAGATAGTCTTGGCTATAAACAGCTAAATCATTGGCCTTAAACTTCTTGGTTGCCCCACACCTATTCTTGTATGAAATTTCTAGACTTATTTTGACCATTTTAGAAATAACTTGTTAAATACTATGAGTATCGATTTCGACAATCAAGCAGGAAGAGAAAACTATCTCAATGAGAAACTGGATAATTTATTATCTGGTATTAATGCTACCTATGGGCAAGTATTATTGGACGAACTGATGATACGCCTCCAACGAACCATCACTGATTTTAATGAAGAGGTTCAAAGTATCATGGATGACCTTAAAGTAAGTTCTGAACGTCGTAGCCACTTGATACATGACCTAATGGAAGGGAAGGATCTTTCCCCAGGAAAAACTGACTCAGATGAGCCCGATGAATCAGATGTATCATCTGATGAGCCTCCTGAAATGAGCGAATGGGAAAAACGCCTTGAAGGCAAGTAACATAAAATAGAGGATTGAATGAACGCCAAGGATAAATTT
>CAWVTW010000160.1:0-3033 GCA_963933175.1 uncultured bacterium | reverse complement strand
ATCATATTTGCCACAATTCCCCAAAGCAGAATATTTGCCATCCATTGGGATGAATCCGGTGCAATAATCATCATAACCACCGATCCAGCCATGATGGCATGAACCAACATATGTATGGCAGATTGAATGGGCGTTTGCCATAAATCTCGAGCCCGCGCTTGGTTAAACAGAAATGCCGTATAGACTGCACCTAATCCTGCAAAGACTAATCCAGGTATCCACAACCAGGCGAGTCCCAGTTCTAAATAATTATCCAACAATTTCAGAGAAACCAATCCACCAAAACCTGTAATAATATAAGCACCCCGCACCAGCCAAGATTTCCACTGGGGCCGAAGTAAGACGTAGAGGAATCGGTCGGGACGATCCAAGTCTTTGACAAGCAATCCGCCGGTGAATCCCATAAAAATGAGTGATACAATGAGTCCATTCATTTCAGACTCCACACTTAATTCACCGATAAATAAATTCCAAATCGCCATCATGAGAAATGTGCCTGTGGCAATGGCTTTTGTCCACACATAAGCCGGCACTTCCCAACCCCAAAGGACACCTTGACTGGGTGAATCATAGACTCGCCTTGCTTCTTGTGTGTCCACATTTTGTTGGATTTCTTGGGCCACATTATCGATAGCTCGTTTATCAATGGGCTTGCCAGTTCTAGCAGAATTTTCCATTGCCAATTGAATCAATAAATTTTCTGTGTCCGATTCAGAGAGTCGCTTATCCGCATATTTAGCATAGTGTCCCACACCGGTAACCTGTTCGGACGAAGCATATTTGCCATCTCTTACTGTGGCATTTGGGTTCAGCATTTCATTCGTCCCATTTACATAAAACAAATTGGGATCGGTCATTTTTTCAGGTTTCCGCACCGTGGTTTCTTCATTGGCCACCAGTAAGGAAATTTTAGATTTCGAATCATCCAAATCGCCAGAAATAATGGCCTCCACCGGACATACAATCACGCACGCCGGTTCATATCCGCCATCAATCTTATGGGCGCAGTAGTTGCACTTTGCTGCAGTGTTGGTCTCCGGATCAATGTACAACGCATCATAGGGACACGCTTGCATGCAAGATTTACATCCGATACAGCGATCATTATCAAAATCAACAATACCGTCCGCCCGCGTATAAAGTGCAGTTGTAGGGCATATTTCTACACAAGGCGCATCGGCACAATGGTTACAACGATGAACCGAAAATTCCCGCGTGCTTTTAGGGAATTCACCTTTCTCAATGTATTTCACGTGGGTGCGATTGACGCCAATAGGCACATCGTGCTCACTTTTGCAAGCCACGGTGCAGGCATGGCATCCAATGCACATTCTATTATCTATAACAAATCCGTAATTCATTTAATTGGCGTTTCTCGTATATTTGGGCAGGGAAATATTAACGAAAACTCCATATGAATAAACCCAAAAAAATTCCTGCAACAGCATATATTTTGATCGGTGGAGAAAGTAAACGTTTTGGATCTCTTAAATGGCAAACCACCATCAATGGGCAGACTATTCTTGACCGAATCTGGGATGCCTGTGATGGTATTGGAAATCGATATGTGATAGGGAAGAAAAAACCAGACTCAATTTCCTATCCCTTCATCAAGGATGAGTTGGAAATTAATGCACCCATTAATGGACTTTACACAGCCCTAAAATATTCGAGAACTGATTGGATACTGCTTCTCTCTTGTGATTTACCTTTAATAGATTCGAGAGTATTTAATAAGTTGTGGGATTCAAAGTCGGAGAATTGTGACATTATTATTCCAGTTTCGAATGATAAAATTCAAGTCGCATGCGGTTTTTACCAAAAACGGATTTTTACAAAATTGGAATCTGAAATCCAAAATGGTAATTACAGTTTATTCAAACTGGTTGAAAAATTAAATTCATATTATATCAACTTTGGGAATAATCAATCGTTTTTAAATATGAATACAAAAAAAGATTTGAGAACAGTTAAAAAAATATTGATCTCAAAAGCGTCATTATAATATAATTTCTAATTATGATTAAAGCCATTATTGATAAATTAAAAGAATTTGCAAATCAAAATTTTCCCGTTCCGGAAGTTACATCCTACCTTCTAGATCTAAACCTGAACGAAAATGAATTAAAACATTATTCTTTTCATAAAGAAAATTTTTATACGAGAAACTTGATACACAAAGATTCAGATTTTGAATTAATGGTAATTTGCTGGCCACCAAATACTACAGCACCCATACATGGGCACGAAGGTGAAAAATGCTGGGCAAGAGTTCAAGAAGGACAACTTCAGATCTGCAACTATGAACAAATATCCTCTGAGCCATTAGAACTGAATATGACTCAGAAACTCTCCTGTTCACCTGGGTTTTTAGACGGGCCAGCAGATATACATTCTGTAGAAAATCTATCCGATAAATTTGCCATTAGCCTCCATGTTTATGCTAAACCCTATGATGCTTGCAATATTTATGATACTAAAAATGAGAAGATTGAACGGATGAAGCTTAGCTATTATAGTATTAATGGTGTGATCTGTTAAATCTTCAAAAAGCCTAATTATTTTGGTCACCATTGACATCAAATATCTTTATTTTTTTATTCAAACATCATCTAAGTCAAATTATAAAAATATTTGTCAAGTACAAAATGTGCACCCCGAATTGACATCTTTTTCACTAATATCAGCCCTTGAAAGTTTTATTGTATTTTAATAATCCTAATAATTAAATTTGGGTCCCCTTATCTGAAGGAATTTGATTTTTTGAGTGATGTATTATTCTAGTACCCTCTTGAACACCCTTCTATTTTTTTGTGGTGGAGTCTTTTCAATTGAGGGCTAGGGGAATTAACAATATTATAAACTCAAATAACAAAAGGAAAAAAAATGAGTGATGTAAAAACAGGAACCGTAAAATGGTTCAACGATGCTAAAGGATTTGGATTTATTTCACCAGAAGATGGTGGAAAAGATCTTTTCGTTCACATGAGCAATATAATCATGGAAGGATTTAAATCCTTGAAAGATGGACAA
>CAWVTW010000159.1:0-3092 GCA_963933175.1 uncultured bacterium | reverse complement strand
AATGATTTAAATCGATACACTCAATTATTTGGCATTGTAATTGGGTTGATTTTTAGTAGCGAACTATTTGATGCTGTCAGTACATTGTTGACACCTTCGGAGACCATTATTTTATCCGAAGCTGAATATGAAAAGAAAAATATTAAATAATCTACGGAGGAACCATGGCAAAGAAACCTAATGCACCAGTCGAAAGTGCACCACCACCAGCAGTTGACCCGCAACAACAATATTTGATGGACCAGTTTGGTGGTCTTATGGATCAGGTTGGAGATGGGTTTGGTGGTCCGCTTCAGGAAGAATTAATTAGACGGTTAGAGCGAACTATTGCAGATTTTCATGAAGAAGTGAATGAAATGTTAGGCAATCTTAAAGATAATTCAGAAAAACGCCACGACCGTCTCAAGGAAATTTGGAATAATCCAGACACTGCAGTTGATGATGCATCTGATGAACCTGATGATGGCCCGGGTGACGAAAGCGAAATGAGCGAATATGAAAAGCGACTTGAAGGATTAGAGGGTGATAGCAAGAAAGATGAGCCACAGGAAAAAGATGAAAAACCTAAGAAGAAAAAAGGATTCTTTGGGCGAAAGAAAAAGTAATCGCAAATTCGGGGGTGAGAAATCGCCCCCTTTTTTTTATTTCATTTCTTTTCCTTCTGTCCACTTTTGAAGCAAATGGACAGGAACACGCAAAAAATGTCCAAGAATATTCACCCTTAAAAAAAAGAGTATATAGTTATACAAAACTTGATTTCATTACATCAGAAGGTGAATTTAACGAATCCATTTGTACTTTGTTGATCCCTGATTTGATGGAAGACAGTCCACCATTTGTTGCTATTTATTATAAACGTGATAATTCAGAGTGGTTCACAGAATCACTTTACAGGAAAAGACTTCGATTTAACTTTAAGGATGGTGTATTGAAATTAGACCAATCCAACTTTTGGGACTGGTTCGAGATTGCTGAAATAAAAATTGTTGTGATTTACTGATTCATGATTTGAGTCTTGAACAAATGCTGTAAATTCAGCATCTAAATTTTTTAGAAAAGTTAATTTCTGGCCGTGCTAGATGGGGAATTAGCGGAACCCTGTAACCTGCAATCCGCTACAGCAGGATCGATGCCGACGCCAGGCTATTGCTGACGTATTCGAAAGGATTAAGCGATGTTGAAGTTTCGAACTATTGCAATAAATAACGGATGAATCCCGTCAGGCCCGGAAGGGAGCAGCGGTAAGTTTTGATATTCATGTGCTGATAGATTTCCGGAATGGAGTTGGCTGATTATTTTAGAATGGGGAACAGAATGGTCAAACGCCGGTGCACGGCCGAATAATTTTATGGCATACAAAGTATTATCACTCAAATGGCGCCCACAGTCTTTTCAAGATGTAGTTGGGCAGGACCATATTACACAAACCTTAGTTAATGCATTCGAACTGGATCGAATCGCACAAGGTTATATTTTTACGGGTCCACGGGGTGTAGGAAAAACCACAACAGCTAGAATTCTTGCTATGGCATTGAACGCCGAAGGTGGAGCATCGTCTAACTTTGACCCTGATTCAGTAATTTCCAGAGAGATCGCTGATGGACGCTCATTGGATGTTCTAGAAATTGATGGCGCGTCAAATCGAGGAATTGAAGAGATCCGAAACTTAAGGGAGCAAATAAAATTTGCACCAATGAAAGGTGCTTTTCGGGTTATTATAATTGATGAAGTACATATGCTTACAACTCCCGCTTTTAATGCATTGCTCCGAACCCTGGAAGAACCACCTCCTCACGGAAAATTTATTTTTGCCACAACAGATATTCATAAAGTTCCTGCAACAATTATTTCCAGGTGTCAGCGGTTTGATTTTAACCGTATCTCCCTTCAGATTATTTCTGAAAGGTTAGAATTCATATTAAAGGAAGAAGGGATTTCATTTGATCCGGAATCGATCAATGCCATTGCAAAAAAAGCGGATGGTAGTATGCGGGATGGATTAAGTCTATTGGATCAGGCCATTTCTTTTTGTGGGAAGGAAATCAATTATGATGGTGTCGTGAAAGCACTGGGGTTGATAGCG
The DNA here is from genome assembly GCA_963933175.1 of uncultured bacterium. Lineage (GTDB taxonomy): Bacteria > Fidelibacterota > Marinisomatia > Marinisomatales > UBA1611. The sequence goes on along the minus strand of CAWVTW010000159.1, from coordinate 1,009 downwards.
GATGAACTCTATTTTGAATTCACTCGTTGTATCCGAGAAAAAGATTCAACGGGAACGGTGAATATGCTGTCATCCTTTTCAAGTTTTGGAATACCTGCTCCAGAAGTTATGGTTGGCATGGCTGGACATATTCGGAATATCCTTTATGCTGGTGTAAAAGATGGTGAATCTCTTCTTGAAATGAATACAGAGCATAAGCAAAGATATATTCAGGAAAGTGAATCATGGGATCGAAGAGACCTTTTACGTATCAGCCAAGTTCTTACAGATGTAGCTGCAACTATTCGCAGAGCAGAAGATCCTTATTTATTATTGGAAATGACTGTGTTGAAGCTCCTGGAAATGGATCAGTCGTTTTATATCGATCAAATACTTTCAAATGGAGGGTCGTCTCTTAAAGTAAGGCCAAAAACTCCCGGAAGGCCCGAATCAGTACAACCAAATAAAAAGCCCCTGAATCCAACTGTTAAAAAGAAATATATCGATCCTGAAAAGAAGCTGACATCACCTGCACCCGTCGTTCAGGATCCTGTGGCTTCAACCAAAGATAAAAATCAAAAGAATGAAATTAAGGAGCAACTTGAAAATAATCCGGATAAAGAGGACGCAGTAATACCGAGTCCATCCGAATTAAATATTGAAAGTATTATAGAACACTGGCCATCAATCATGGAAAAAATTCATCTGGTGCGTCCTTCTATTGGCGCTATTTTGGAAGAGTGCAAACCAAATGAATTTGATGGAAATAATTTAATAATCAAAACAACAAGCGGAAGTGGTTTCAGTGTAAAAATGGTGGAACGAGGTATTCCAATGATTGAAAAGATTCTCGCTGATGAAATGGGTTCTCCAATCAAAGTAAGTTTTGTGAATGGTGGTGGAGCTGCGCAATCAAAATCTAAACCAAATAAAAAAAAACCGGAAATAGATCCCAATGATAATAAATTATTTAATAAAATTGTCGAAGTATTCGATGGTGAAATCTTACGTTAGGAGTAAAAATGTTTAA
>CAWVTW010000158.1:0-3124 GCA_963933175.1 uncultured bacterium | reverse complement strand
CAGTCTTTCAGGGTGGTTTTCATAATAAGGGGCAAGAAGTTCTAACGAATCAGCCTTCAGTTCAAGGAGTTTGATTTTTTCGCTTCATTAAGAACCATCCGGCAATAACAGCAGGAATTAAACTAATCGCCATAAAGGGGAATACCATTTCAATCGAATACTGATTGGTAATCCATCCACAAACAGCCGGTGCAATACCGCCAATCCCGAAACTCAAAAAGAATGAAATACCGTATCCTATCCCACGATGTGAACTGGGAGTCAATTCTGCTATCAATGCATTCGAGACAGGTTGATTTAAGAAATGTACTATCCCTAACAAAATACTGGAAATGAGCAAACTCCATCCACTGGTGAATCCCATTAATAATAAAAAAGGCATATTTAAAATAACGATCCAAAATAAAAGGAAAGATCTGCTATATCGATCTCCAACGTATCCACCAATGGTTTGACCTAAAATACCTGACGTAAACACCAATGTTGTGAAGAATCCTGCTTTCAACGTTTCAGGAAAAAACGAAAAAATACCCGTGGTTTGGGATCCAAATAATGAGGGCATATAGGTGGTGAATCCGCCAAAAGAGAAGCCCAAAGCCGTCGACATAATATAATAGAGGACAATTGATCGCTTATCTTTTATTTCAAATATTCCCTTTTTTGTTTCATCCTCAATAGGTTTATTACCCCTTTTAATCATGAAAAAAGTTACAAAAACCAGAATACCCTGTAAAATAATCCAAATCAGATAAGATACCCGCCAACTCCCAAATTCAGCTGCTACTCCAGCAAATAAAGGCCCTAGAGCCAATCCTAAGGATCCGGCCACACCATGGATTGCCATACCTTTGCTTAAATTCTTCAAACGACGGGAAAGTATAGTGAGTCCTGCCGGATGGTAAATACTAGATGCTAACCCTAAAATACCTAATCCAATTGTCATTTGAACTGGGGTCTTTGCAAGGATCAGACTCAATCCACCAATTATTGATCCAACCTGATAAATCAATAACAAGACTCTTCCTCCCAGTTTTGCTTCCAGAATTCCTGCTGGAATAGCCCCTGCACCAAACATAAATGCACCCGCCGAAGCCATTATGCCCAATGTATCCAGCCCTAAATCAAATTCATGGTGAAATAAAAGCATCAATGTTGGAAAGACCATCATTTGCGCATGTACAGCCAAGTGAGAAAAGGCTGTAACACCCATGACTATTTTATTCTCTTTATTCATAGCAAAAAGCCCCTGCCGCAAACATTCGCTTCCGGAGGGGCTTCAATTGTTTTAAAAAAATAACTACCGTTTTTCTTCGATACGGGCTGCTTTTGAGCCGATGATATTTTTTAAATAGTTCAGTTTTGCTCGACGAACTTTTCCACGACGCTTCACATCAATGGAAGCAAGCATGGGTGAATGGAGCGGAAAGATCCTTTCAACCCCAAATCCATTCGCCACTTTCCGTACTGTGAATGTTGCATCCAGGCTTGTTCCGCCATGGCGTGCAATCACAACACCTTCATAACGCTGCACCCGCTCTTTACTCCCTTCACGGACACGTACGTCAACTGCAACCGTATCTCCTGCCCTAAAGTCAGGAATATCCGATTTCAAAAATTCTTTTGTTGCTTCTACTACTTTATGCATGATTTATCTCCGATTCTTTCAATTTTTCAAATTTCCTCCAGAGATCCGGTTTCTTTTCTTGAGTCCGTTTCTCTTTTTGTTCCTGTCTCCAAGCTTCAATTTTCGCATGATAACCACCCAATAATACCTGCGGAACTTCCATTCCATTGATCTCACGTGGATGGGTGTAATGTGGATGGTCTAACAGATCCTGCGAAAAAGAATCCGTTAATGCCGAATCCAGATTATTGAGCGTTCCTGGGATCAGCCGAACTGTACTGTCCAACATCACCATGGCAGGAATCTCACCACCGGTCATGACAAAATCACCTAGAGAATACTCATGCGTCACATATTTTTCCATGACACGTTCATCTATTCCCTTGTAATGCCCACAAATAACAATAAGCTTTTCTTGTTGGCTGGTTTCTTCAGCTATATCCTGATTCCATGTTTTCCCCTGAGGTGACGGATAAATTACCCGCACATTATCAGGTCCACCGACTAAATCCATGGCATGATCTATCGCCTTAAAAAGTGGCTCTGCCATTAAAACCATTCCACTTCCACCACCAAAGGGTGCATCATCAATCTGCCGATAACTCCCTTTCCCAAAATCCCGGAGATTTAGAATATGGAATTCAACCACATTTTTCTCCACAGCTTTCCGAAGAATACTGTTCTGGATCAGGGTGTCAATAACATCCGGAACCGGGGTTATGATAGAAATTTGAATCAATCCAGTAAACCTTCCATAGGAGAGATCACAATTACACCTTGTTCATGATTAATACCTTTAACCACTTCCGGAATCACAGGAATTAAAAATTCCTTTCCTCCATTTGTGATCACATAAACATCATTGTGAGGTAACCACATTACATCTTTCAAGATGCCTACAAGATCCCCCGATTCTGCAAAAACCTCATAACCCAACAGATCTTTTCCGATCATGGTAATTGGGTCTTCTCTCGATGCTTCGATAAAAATGGTTTGACCCACAATTTTCTCTGCATCGGAGACCGTATTAACACCTTCAAATTTAAACCGTCTCTTTTTCCCCATTCCTGTCACGATCTCAAGACAAACATCTTCAGAAGTATCAGGTGAAAATCCCAACATGAGTTTTGTGCCTTCGATATAGTCATCGAAATATCGGGATAAAGGTCGTAACCGTACATCTCCGGTACGTCCGGAAGTTGTAGTTATCTTTGCAATGGGGTGGACACAGTTTTTCATCTAGTCAACCACATCCAACCGATCAATCACATCCAACCGAGCTCTTTTACCACCTTCCTTGGCATTGATCGCAAAAACCAGTGTTCGAAGTGCAGATATATTACGCCCGCCCTTACCGATCACTTTTCCATAATCACCATCACCAACGGTTAATTCGTAAATGAGCCGCTGTTCAGTTTCAACGATTTCAATATTAACCTCATCTGGTTTATCAACCAGGAGTTTTATCGCCTGTTCAATGAACTCTAACATAGTGTCCTC
>CAWVTW010000157.1:0-3130 GCA_963933175.1 uncultured bacterium | reverse complement strand
TTAAAGCTATATCTATATCACTTTATTTCCATGTGATTGGGTTTCTCTCTATGCAATGGCCTCGATTAGATTTTCTCAATTTTGATGTGTATAAAGATAAACCTGCACTAACAAAATGAATAATAAACCTATAGCAGTTGGACTTGTGTTTGGTGTTGGTTTGGCATTAGCCTTAAACAGTTGGCTACTTGGAATTATGTTTGGAATAATTATTTTTGTTGCACTTAAAGAAGAAGAGTAGCCCCACATTCGTGGGTTTTTTATTTGTGAAATATAGAATTAGCGTCACAATAAAAATGATACTTGGTAGAATGGTAATTATATATTTCATATCATCTCCTTCCGTGAAATAAAAAATTATCTACCAACAAAAGTACAAAATATGCTCACTATATTTGCCTATGAAATTTTCTTACTACGACAATGAATAAACACCTAAAACTACTATTTTTTATTGGGTTGGCTTTTTTGGGCTGTGAAGATAATGCAGTAGATCAAGATAATCCGCAACCATTATTACCAACAGGTACGCCTATAATTGAAGGCAAGAGGGTGTATATTTCAGGATTTTATCAGGATTCGAGTTTGGCGCAAATGGTTGCCTGTTTTTGGGTAGATGGTGCCAGAGTTGACCTGGAATATGGTGCAGCTGAGGCTATAACTGTTGAAAATGAGGATGTCTATGTAGCCGGGCAATGGTTTGACTCAACTGGTTGGAATGGAGAAGCTTGCTACTGGATAAATGGAGTCAGATATGATCTGGAAGGAGGCGGAAATCCAAGCACTGAAGTAACCGATATAGCAGTTGATAATGGAGATGTTTATGTATCGGGTGTTATGTCTGACGGGACTACTTTTGGAACCAATGCATGTTATTGGAAGAACGGCGTAAGAACTGATCTTACAAATTCAAATGTCGATGCAATGGCCAATAGTATCGGCATTAACAATGGTGACGTCTATGTTACAGGTTGGCGAATCCAAAACCATGCATCTATTGCATGCTATTGGAAGAATGGAAACCTGAACAATCTTCATAGTACTAGCTATTTTGGAGATGCTTATGATATAGCCTTTAAGGATAATGATTTTTACATCGCAGGAGAAATTGACGCACAAAGCACAGATAATTGGAACGCCTGTTATTGGAAAAATGGTAATAAGGTTAACCTTCCAAGAAGTGGCTATGGCGCTACTGCGTTTGGGATTTTTCTAGATGGTAATGACATATATTTAGCTGGCTATACCACTGGAAGCCTTTTCACATTTGATATTGGATGTAAATGGACAAATGGCAATCTTCACGAATTAACTAGTTCAGTATCAGATACGCAACAAACATGGCTGTACGATATAGCTGTTGCAAACGATGTAAAGATAACAGTTGGTTTTTATTACACCGTCATAATCGATTATAATGACCCTCTTTATTATAACTCTCCAATTTTTCCTTGTTACTATCGAAATGGACAACGGGTAAACTTAGAGGATGCTGAGTGGCAGCTTGGTGAGGCCACAGGTGTGTTTATTGAATAAGAATTATTAAAGTAATGTTTTCATCACTTTTAAGGACTTTATGGATTAGTATATACTATATGTATGTCCAAGTGATTATGTTGTTTTCTATTTTGAGCCTTTTTTCTTTCTATCTCTTTTGCTCATCTTGTTTAAATCAATTACTGTATCACCATTATCATTAGAAGAACTAGACCTCTTTGCAACATGCTTTATTAAAAAATAAAACACCACAAAAGTAATAATTACCACAACGAGCTGTGTTTCTAATGGTATTGCATTCATTTAAAAATTTAACGATCTCAACAGACACATAGGTGTATTATTTGCATTACTCAAATGACAAAATACATCATACTTTTTAACCTTAACATTCAGGTATTATGATAAAATTCATAAAATTAAGCTCAATTACCTTATCGCTCGTGGTCTTGTTTCTTTCATGCTCGAAAGATAATTCTCCATCAGATGAACCTGATATGTCAGGCCTATCAGATTGCGGCATTGACACTACCTTCTCCTTACCCTTACCCGCTGTTGATATTGCAAGGTATTCAGATTGTCGGTATATATTAGCGGGCATATACGGTACCGAGTTATTGGATGAGCTTGGAAATATTTTACCATCCTGGGAAGATAATGGAATGAGGGGCCCCTCAACACCCTCAACACGAGGGTTTAATCCTACAAGCGATGGTGGTTTTCTAACTACCTATATAGATTTTGTTAGTAAGGCTAGTCCCCCAGATGCTCCTGGTACAGGTTGGACATGGTCGGTACCAACTTTTCAGGCACCACATTATGTCAGTGATGCAATAGAAACTACTGATGGTGATTACATAGCGGTTGGATGGGTAAGCGGTGATCCCGGAACGGGAGGACACAGCCAAAGGGGTCAGGCCTTCATCGCGCGATTATCAGATGGGGGCATCTTACAATGGATCAAGCGCTTTGGACTTTTAAATACGCCCAAGGATACCTTTTGGGAGGTTGTTGAGGCTGATGATGGTGGTTTTGTTGCTGTAGGATCAAAACTTGAAGCCCGAGAATTTTATTTTTACGATCATTTTTGGTTTTTGAAAATTGATGCAGATGGTAATGAAGTTTGGTCTCGCGAAATTGGTACGAATGATAGATACGACATGGCATTTGACGTTATCAAAATGCCTGACGGAGGCTTTGCTGCAACAGGGATGAGCACCATTAATAGCAATGGCTATGGTGCCATGAGGGTCGTTCGTATATCAGCAAATGGAGCTATCATGTGGGATAAAAAAGCAGGAGGGGATGGATATCAAGACATGGGCCATGCCTTGGCTTTGAACCAAAATCAAAACGTTTTGATGGTCGCAGGCACGAAACAACCAACTACAGGTGATAGTAAGATTAAGCTATGGGGTTATAATCCAGATACTGGTAACAGGCTATTTACGAAAAATAACATTGGCCCTGAATTTGGTCTTGGTTCCTGGGGTATTGTCGCATCCTATGACAATGGCTTCATTATTACTAGCAACCCTTCTCTAATAAAAATGGATTCTCTTGGAAGGTTTTAAAGTCTAAATACATTTATAGACATAGATGAAATAGGCTCACTAGGCAGGGGGTAATTAAA
>CAWVTW010000156.1:0-3154 GCA_963933175.1 uncultured bacterium | reverse complement strand
TTAATAAAATGTAAATAGAAAGATTAGGAAGAAAGTAAATCTTCTGACCAAGATTTATGCATTCCTTCATTAATTATTTCTGAATAGTTATAATTTTTATAATTAATAATGAGCTTAACTGATTCGGGACTCTCTAAAAAGGCAGCTTTTGCAGTAGCATTAAAATTGAATTGAATATAGTGAACTGAGCTAATTTTATTCGATTCTTCTCTACCAATCTCAAATTCAGCATAAACTTTTTGGTTTTCAATTTCAAAATAAACCGCTTTACCTTCTGTAAGTCCTATAAACTGACTCAACACCGGTCGAATTTGAACTTCATCAGTCACTTCAATAAATAGAGTTGCACTCAGTCCATTTACCAAAGGGAGCAACGAATTGTACACATCTATCTCTTCTTGGATTTGATTATCGTGCACCATACGTTCAGCACGCATCATTTCTTGAATTTGGAATTTCATTGTTTTCCGATTTTCAAACGTGATGGTAATATTGGGTCCCAGAGAAATACGACGCTTCTTTTTATAATCCATCAATTCACTGCGATAATCATTCCGAACTTTTTCATATTCTATAATATTCATTAAATCTGATAATACAATTGGTTTCATTTTTTCCCTTAATTTTAACTAAAGCCGTACGCTTTATGTAATTCTAAAATGGGATGGCTCGGTGCCACATCCCCTTCACTTGCTTGGGTTAATTGATGACTTGCCAAACTACAGTCAGAACAAACAATGTCTGCATCCCGCTTATTGATATCATTAACGCAACGTTCCGCCACCATCATTGATGGTTCAAAATTTTCGGTTTTCATTCCCCAACCACCATCCATGCCGGAACATCGATTTATAAGATTAACTTTTGTATTTGGAATCAATTTTAAAATATCTCGTCCTTTAAATCCCATTTGCTGTGCCTTCAAATGACAACTCACATGGTAATTCACTGTACCGATTTCATGTTTGAAATTGGTATTGAGTTTCCCTTGTTTATGGAGGTAAACCAGGTACTCCGAAATATCAAAGGTATTTTCTGATATTGATTTTATTTTTTCATTCATTCCCAAATAATCCGGATATTCCTTTTTCAAGGTTAAACTACATGTAGGCGGTCCGGTAACCACTATTTTGTATCCATCTTTCACCCATTTACTCAATTCATCCACATTGGGATTCGCTTGTTTTTTAAATCCTTCAAAATCGCCTGGACTTAAATACGGAGCGCCGCAACACTGTTGATCTGGATAAATACATTCAACACCATTATACTCTAATATTTCTACGGCACTCTTGCCAAGGCTTACATCATGGGCATTGGTAAAACATGTACCAAAAATGACTACTTTATCTATCGGGTCAGAAATATTTGACTGATGAGATTTAAACCATTTTTCAAACGTGTTGGTTTGGAATTTTGGTAAAATTCGTTTCCGATGAATACCGATGGTTTTTTCCATCATATATCGGATAAAACTAATGCGATTAAAAATGTTTAATATGGGACCAAAAATAGATCCAATTTTCCCCGTAAAATCGGTATTGGATAAAAATTTATCATTAGTACTAACTCCCCGCTCTTTTGTTCGAATAGCTTGAGCCCGGGTCATTAACTTTGGAAAATCTAGTTGAAATTCATGATCCTTCCCTGGCGTGTAAGGGCATATAGGGTCACATAATTTGCACTGATAGCATAGGTCAACAATTTCCCATCGTTCTTCTTCGTTTAAATCGGTTACTTCACCGCGAAATTCTACTTCTATACTCGCATTCGATGCATGTTCACCTTCTGGGAGATCTAAATATTCGCTTCTTTCAACTTCTTTACCAACCCGACCTTCTGCTTCTGCAATCTCACGCTTTCGTGATCCGGCATTATCAATAGAATTGAATAAAGATGGAAAAGATGGACATAGATTGAAACAAAGTCGGCAGCCCACACATACATCATAAATACGGTCCATTTCCTGATACAAAGATCCTTTATCCCAATATGTAGGATTGGTAATATCATAAATTGTATTTTGTGTATCGGAATGATTGAGCAATTAAAGTTACTCTTAAGTATTAAAAATTAATCTGATTATCGGGTTCTAGAAAAGAACCCGATAATCAATCAGCTGATTTATAATGAATCGAGCGTTTGCTGAAATTTACCCGCATGGGATTTTTCAGCTCGAGCAAGTGTTTCAAACCATTCTGCAATTTCATCATGGCCTTCTTCACGTGCTGTTGCAGCAAAACCAGGATACATTTCTGTATACTCATATGTTTCACCAGCTACTGCTGCTTCTAAGTTTATATCTGTAGAACCAATTGGTTTTCCCGTTGCGGGGTCACCTACTTCTGATAAAAACTCTAAGTGCCCAAATGCATGCCCAGTTTCACCATCAGCCGTATTTTTAAAAACACCTGCAGCTTCCGGATATCCTTCAATATCTGCTTGCCGCGCAAAATACAAATAACGACGATTGGCCTGAGATTCACCAGCAAATGCCGCTTTCAGGTTTTCGTGTGTTTTTGTTCCTTCTAATGCCATTATATTCTCCTTTATTTATTATGTTTATGACATGTACCGATAATCGTCATTAGAACATCATCGGCCTCAAACTTATACTGTTTCTTTATAGTATTACGAATTTGCTCATCAAATAATTGCACATCAATCAGATCACCACAAATTTTGCATTTCAGATGATCATGTGGTTCTCTATTCCAATCGTACCGTGCAATATTTCCATCGTATATGGTATTAATTAATTGTGCATCATCCAATTGTTTCAAATTTCGATAAACTGTACCTAAACTAATATTAGGGATTTTTACCTTCGCCTTTTGGAAAACCCAATCAGCGGTTGGATGAGAATTTGTACCATATACAATTTCTTGAATAGCTTCTCTTTTATGACTATATCGCATAGCTAAGATTAATTATAAATAGTAATAATTCCTATTATTGTTTATTTATTTCCTAAATTTATAAAATTCAGTCGTAAATTTTATGAGATAATTACTAACTATTTAGTGAAGGAAATAATAATGGCAAAATATGAATGTGAACATTGCGGTATGGGTGTTGCTGATATGAAATGTGCAAAATGTGGTGAATCACTTGAGCATGATCATTTAACGAAAGATGATGGCACTAAGGTCGC